>JACQOM010000224.1 GCA_016202525.1 Chloroflexota bacterium
CAATCCAGCTATCATTGAACTTATTTGCCACTTCGGACAGATAAATAGCAGTCTCCAGCGCTTCAATCTGGCAGAAAAAGAGCTTGCGTTCTCTATCCGGATTGGTCCAGTATTCGAGCAAGTGGCGCGTGGTTTTGGTTATGCCTACGTAGCCACCTTGACGCCATGTAGAAACACGTCCCCTGATGCGGTTGATGAACTCATTTTCTTCAATCCTGTCTTCAGTCCATTCGCCACTGAGAGCGAGCTGCCTTGAACCACCTTTCTTCTTAGGCCTGGCAATCGGGATGAAGTATGAGCTGATGCGCCGGGACTCCTCAATCTCGTTGGTAATACCTTCGTCCGAAAACTTGAAGTGACGTGTAGGCTCTTTGTAGGGCGAGTTCAGGATTGGGTTTTCAATTACGACTTGAGGCATACCAGTTCACCTCGACCAGGCAAGCAAACAATTATGTCATATCCTATAATGTGCCTAGAGATAAGTCAACAAAACCTACGACAGTTGGTTCTGTTTGCTTTTGGTTGTTTCTAATTCTTTCAATGGCAGAATTAGTTATTTGGAGCGAAAAGACATGGATTATAAGAATAAGATAAACAGGATTTTTTCAGTAACACGGAGATTCAATATGAAACAAATTATTGAGGCTTACTTTGGGCATTCAAGTCAGCCTCAATCCGAATATTGTTCGCCAAAAAAGTAGCTATTATTGCCCTTCCTGTCGCTTCCCATCGTATTTGAAGGGCAGACTGAATATTGGCATCTCTTTCTGGAATCCCCATTTCAATGTATTCCATAGCCAGTTTCACTCTGTCATTATCAAGACTGCTTGACCAACTCCGATATTGTTCATTAAAAATAGTTGCAAGTTGCTCTACATTTAATCCGATAGTCATTTTTCACCTCTCCTTAAATCATTAGCTCGATAATACACTAAAACACAAATTGTAAAGTAAAAGCCGAAATACCAACCAAAACCGAATAGTACCCGACAGTTGAAGAATTGACAATGTCGAACTAGGTTACCAGTACATGCAATTACTGACATTATCCTCTAAGCCCTGGCCACCTTTTTGAGAGGTCGAGATTATATTTTAGAATGCCCTCGTCACCATTCTTAGACTTAACCCAACCGAAAATAACTCATCTAACTCAACTTGGTCCCAGCCAGTTGGCGGAGAGCCTAAATAGACTATAAGCGTAGTCATTTGGGTGCACCGAAATAGCCTCTCCGAGATGGAGATGAATTCACAGGGGTATCCCAGTTTCAGAACCCAGAGCTTCGACACCACCATCGGACCAACCGGACGAAACTCCATCGGGCAATGGTGTTCAGCCCAACCGAAGATAAGAACACGACAGAATCGACCAGAGTGAAGTCGAGGTGAATAGTTCCCAAAAGTTCTCCTCAGTGCCATTTTAGCGACATTCTAGCCTTGAAAGGCACGCCCAATTGGTGACATCAGATGACACCAGTTGGGTTCCCGTTAAGCACCACTTGTCGGGAGAACCGAAGGCTTCTTGTCCAGCAGACAAGTGTTACCTGCGATATATTATCTGGAGTAACAGGAGGCGCTGGCGATTACAGCCTGTGACATAGACCTTCAGCTCATCGAAGGCTATTCAGGGGTTCTCGGTAATGGGGTTACCAGAAGTTAATTCTCGTATGGGTTGTATAGTTTGATAGGCCAAACTATTGCCCTTATTATGCTGTTATCCCTCTTGACAAATAGAACATATGTGCTATACAATTCTAATCCCTTGGAACTCTAGTTCTAACGAGAAGCAAAATGAGAATTGCCTGTGTTTTTATTCAACATATGGCTGTCCAGATAGCCTTGGATGCAGAGCCGGGTTTATGCGGTAAAGCGTTAATTATCGGTGGTATGCCGTTTGAGTCGAAGCCGGTGCTGGATGCGTCATTAGAGGCTATGGTCTGCGGTGTTAAGCCAGGAATGCTGCTGCGTGAAGCCCAGGGACTCTGCCCAGAGGCCATATTCTTGATACCGGATGAGGTAACATACAAGCAGGCTTTCGAGAAAGTCTTGCAGATTTTGGATAACTTCAGTCCGATGGTTGAAGTTGAGAAAGCGGGCTGCGCCTATATCGATGTGACCGGTGTTGAAAATGAACGAGGGCTTGCCTCTGAACTTATTTCTTCGGTGGCTACAGGTGCAGGCCTAAAGGGAAGTGTCGGCATAACAGGGGGAAAATTTTTCAGCCAGGCGGCAGCTCTTATATCAAAGCCGGAAATGTTAACTATCGTACCGTCAGGCGATGAGGAGAAGTTTATCCGGCCTTTCTCGATTGATTTCTTAGGTTGTAAGCCTGAAGTTAAAGAGCGATTAAGGTTTCTCGGCATCCGCTCTATCGGACAACTTCGTGATTTCATCAGTGAAGCTCTGGTTGCTCAGTTTGCAGATGAGGGACTAAGGCTCCACCAGTTAGCTCATGGCATCGACCCCAGTCCCCTTATCCCCCGAAAAAGAGATGATATCATCACCGCTTCGGTTGACCTGGATACTCCGGCAACTCTAGAGGGCGAGTTGATAAGTGCTTGCCAGTCCATTCTTGAAGAGCTCTTCCAAGAAATAAGAGCACAGGGTAAGGTATGCCGCGAGGTCCAGATTGAGATTACATTTGATTCAGGTAATTCAGAAGTGAAAAAGCTCACAATCAAAGAAACAACAGCTTCGGTTAAGGTGGTTTTGGACAGGATAAGGACCTGGCTGGAAAGTGGTGCCTTTTCTGCGCCGGTAACTCAGGTTATATTGTCACTCTGGCTCACGAATGACAACGGGAAGAGACCATCATTCTGGTCAGAGCAGAATGAGAAAAACCGACGGCTTAACCGTATGGTCGGGGAAGTAAAGAAAAGATTCGGCTATCAGCCATTGAAGAAGATTAAGGAAATAGACCCGGATACAATTGTCCCGGAGCGTCGTTTCGCTTTGACGGATATTCCTGACAAAGGTTGAGATAAATGGCAGAAGTACTGGGGATGACCCCGGAAGTTACGGTAAAGGCAGATGAGACAGGCACGCCAGAGAGCCTGTCCTTGAAATCTAATCGCTGCAAGGTAGTCAGGGTATATGACCGCTGGCGTATTGCCGATTCCTGGTGGGCTGAAGAGGTCAGCCGCGACTATTTCAGAGTGGAATTGGGCAATGGCTCAGTCTGTAATATTTACCATGACATGATGACTGACCGGTGGTATCTTACTAGGAGTTACGGCTAAAAATGAATAACTACGCAGAGCTTCACTGCCATTCTAATTTCTCCCTTCTCGATGGTGCTTCACAGCCCGAGATGTTGGCCGCTCAGGCGGCTGAGCTAGGTATGCCGGCCCTGGCCTTGACCGACCATAATGGGCTGTACGGCATAGTACCTTTCTATAAGGCTGCCAGAGAAGCCGGCATAAAACCGGTAATCGGCTCCGAGCTAACCCTGGCAACGGGACATCACGTTACATTGCTGGCCAAGAACAACCGGGGTTATTCCAACCTTTGCCGGCTTATTACCAAGGCACAGTTGGGCCACAGCAAAGGCGAGCCGTCAATTGACTTTCCCACTTTGGCCAGCTTATCGGAAAACCTGTTTTGTCTTTCGGGATGCAAGAAGGGAGAAATAGCAACGCTGGTCCTTGAAGGGAAGATAGAGAAGGCTGAGGCTGTTGCCATGAACTACCTCGGGGTCTTCGGAGCTAACTTTTTTATCGAGCTTCAGAACAATCTCGTTCAGGGAGACAGTCGTCTCTGTAAGGAGCTGGTTGAAATAGCCGACCGTCTTGACATAAAGTATGTAGCTACAAATAACGTCCATTACGCCAGACCGGAAGGGCATCAGCTTCACGATATCCTGGTCTGCATCAAGAACCGGACTACCCTGGATAAGTCGGGCCGGCTGCGCCGTCCCAATGCCGAGTTCTGCCTCAAGCCTGCTTCGGAGATGGCCACTATTTTCAGAGACTATCCGAAAGCTATTGAGAACAGCCTGTATATTGTCGGCGAGTGCAACGTAGACCTCAACTTTGCGTCTTACCGCTTTCCCCGATTCTCTTTACCTGACGGTGAGACCGATGCCGGTTACCTAGCCAAGCTCTGCCGAGAGAAGGTTCCTGAGCGTTATGCTGATGTGACCGACAAGGTTAAGTCACAGATAAACTATGAGCTTGACCTGATAGAAAAGCTCGGCCTCTCGGGATACTTTCTTATCGTCTGGGACATTATGGACTACGCCAGGAAGAACGGCATTCCGGCTCAGGGGAGAGGCTCGGCAGCCAACTCGATTGTGGCCTATATCCTTGGCATTACCCGGGTCGACCCGATTCACCACAAATTGTTTGTCGGCAGGTTCATCAATGAGGAGATGTCGTCAATCCCTGACATCGACATCGATGTTTCTACCAACCACCGCGAAAGACTGATTCAATATGTTTATCAGAAATATGGGGAAGAGCACACGGCCATGGTCTGCACTTATGTTACTTTCCAGGCGCGCAACGCCATCAGGGAAGTTGGCAAGGCGATGGGAATGCCGTTAAAGATACTCGACCAGATGGCCAAGACGGTAGGGCATTACAGCGCTAAGGAGTTTGATGATGACCTGGGCAGCCTGGAGAAATTTCGCCCTTACGTTACCTCGACAGCGTGGCAGAGTTTCATCTCTCACTGCAATGCGATAGCCGACTTCCCCCGCCACCTTTCGATACATGTCGGCGGCATGATTATCTCTTCTTGTCCTTTAACTGAAGTTGTTCCTCTGGAGCGGGCCGCCATGCCGGGCAGGGTCGTCTGCCAGTGGGATAAGGACGGTATCGAGGGCGCCGGACTGGTGAAGGTGGATGTGCTTGGCCTGCGTATGCTGTCACTAATCCAGGAAACGGTCGAATTGGTAGCACGAAGCCGGAATACCAACCTCGACCTGGATAAGATTCCTCTCGATGATGGCAAGGTCTACGATATGATTTGTGAAGCGGATACGCTAGGAGTCTTCCAGGTGGAAAGCCGCGCCCAGATGCAGACTCTGCCAAGGACTAGGCCACGTTCGATAGAGGACCTGACCGTCGAAGTGGCTATTATCAGGCCCGGCCCGCTCCAGGGACACATGGTTCACCCGTATATTAACCGCCGCCAGGGCAAAGAGAAAGTTACCTATCCCCACAAACTGCTGAAGCCTATCCTTGAAGAGACGCTGGGAGTAATTCTCTTCCAGGAGCAGGTACTAAGATGCGCCATTGCCATTGCCGGGTTTACTCCGGGGGAAGCCGATGCCCTGCGGCGAGCCATGAGTAAGAAGCGCTCCCGCGAAGCCATAGAAAAGCTGAGGATAAGGTTCCTTCAAGGGGCAAAAGAAAACGGGGTTACCGAGCCGGTGGCAGTAAGAGTATTCGATACACTGAAGGGCTTCGCCGAGTATGGCTTCTGCAAAAGCCACGCCGCCGGCTTTGCCCTGCTTGCCTACCGGTCGGCCTGGCTCAAGTATTATTACCCTGTCGAGTTTTATGCTGCCCTGCTCAATAATCAGCCTATGGGCTTTTACTCACCGGAAGTTATCATCGGTGATGCCAAGAGGCACGGTGTCGAGGTGCTGCCTGTAGACATTAACCTAAGCCATAGTGGTTGTACCATAGAAAGCGGAAAGCTCCGACTGGGCTTCCGGTACGTTAAGGAACTGGGAGAGGCCGCCATTACCCTAATGGAGCAGACCAGGGATAAAGGACCATTTGCTTCTATCACAGACTTTTACAAGAGAAGCAAACTCAGCTCTGAAGTAATTCAAAACCTTATTATGGTCGGGGCTCTTGATGAATTAGGTAAAGACCGCCGCGAGCTGCTTTGGGAGCTCGGTCTCCTGGAGAAGAGGGGTCGGGAAGAGTTTCTTTTTGAATGTCCCGGCTACCAGGTGCCTCTGTCCGGTATGACCGACTGGGAGAAAGTGGCCGCGGAATACGATATCCAGGGTCTCTCGGCACGTGTGCATCCGATGCAGTTGCTGAGAGGCAACCTATTGACGGAGGGGCTGCTTTCGAGTTCTGAGGCACTTTCTCGTCCGAATGCCAGTACGGTACGGATTGCCGGCTACGTTGTCTGCCGCCAGGCTCCGGCGACCGCCAAAGGGCATGTCTTTCTTACCCTTGAGGATGAAAAAGGCCTGCTCAATATCGTTATCAGACCGGATGTCTACAGGAAGTATCGCTACACAGTAAGAACGGAGCCACTCTTGATGATTGAAGGAGAGCTCCAGAGAAGAGACGGCATCAGCAATATCCTGGCCACCGACATTTCCCCCCTGAAACACGAGAAGGATAAGGCTGAGGTCGCACCCGCCGCCCGCAACTTTTGCTAACCCCCTCGAAACTGGTAGAATGAAACTAATGGACTATTCTTGGCTCAATGGACTCAACCCCCAGCAAAGAGAAGCCGTAACCTATGGCGACGGCCCGCTGCTCATTGTCGCCGGAGCCGGCACGGGTAAGACCAGGACACTGGCTTACCGCGTCTCTTACCTGGTGTCAGAGGGGGTCCAGCCTGAGCGCATTCTACTGCTCACTTTCACGAGGCGGGCAGCCGAGGAGATGCTGCGCCGGGCAACTTCTCTGGCTGCCGTAGATGAGTCTCTGACCAGGCGCGTCTGGGGCGGCACCTTTCACGCCACCGCCAACCGACTGCTAAGGATTTACGCCAAGGCCGCGGGTCTATCGCCCGAGTTCACCATTATGGACCAGTCCGACGCTGAGGATTTTCTGAATGTCGTCCGCAACGACTTGGGGCTGTCTACCAAGGAGAAGCGCTTCCCCCGCAAGAGCACTTGCCTGGCGATTTATTCCCGGCGTGTTAACGGTGATGAGAGCCTCGAAACGGTAGTCAAGAAGGACTTTCCCTGGTGCGTCGAGTGGCTCGATGACTTGAATCGGCTCTTCCGTGAATATGTTCAGCGTAAACAGAAGCAGAATGTGCTCGACTATGACGACCTTCTCCTCTACTGGTATCAGCTCTTGCAGGAGGAATCTATCAGGCAGGCAATCGACAACCGCTTCGACCATATCCTGGTTGACGAATACCAGGATACCAATCCTGTTCAATCGAGGATTCTCCAGGCAATGCGCCGGGACAACAAGAATGTCACCGTGGTCGGGGATGACGCGCAGAGCATCTACAGCTTCCGCAGCGCCACAGTGAGGAATATGCTCGACTTCCCTGAACAGTTCCCCGGAACGAAGGTAGTCACTCTGGAGCAGAACTACCGCTCCCTGGAGACGATACTCAAGACTACCAACCAGGTCATAGCCCAGGCGACTGAGCGTTACTCAAAAGAGCTCTGGTCCGAGCGCAGGGGAGAACAGCGTCCTCAGCTAATCACCTGTGTCGATGAAACCGACCAGGATGCGACGGTCATCAAGCATATTCTGGAGCATTACGAGCAGGGCATACCTCTTCACAAGCAGGCGGTGCTCTTCAGAGCTGCTTCTCATTCGGCCTCACTCGAACTGGCCCTGTCGCGAGCTAACATACCCTTTCATAAATACGGGGGTCTGAAATTCCTCGAAATGGCTCACGTCAAAGACCTGATTAGCATACTCCGTATGGCCGAGAATCCCAGAGATGAAATCGCCTGGTTCCGCATCCTCCAGCTTCTTGAAGGTGTCGGCCCGGTCACCGCGGCTGCCGCTTTCCGTCACTTGCAGGAAGCTCCTCTGGAAACCTTGAAAGCTCCGGCCCCAGCGAAACAGGCCATCACAGAGTTGGTATCTTTAATGAGAGACCTCGAAACAATGAAGGCCGAGAAACCTTCCGTTCAGGTAGAGAGAATTTCTAAGTTTTATCTACCCCTGCTGGAACAAAACTACGATGACCCTGCCCCTAGAGCCAGCGACATCGAGCACCTCGGTAGTCTTGCCGAGCGTTACGATACGAGACAGCAGTTTCTCACCGACCTGGTTCTAGACCCTCCACAATCGACAGGAGACCTCGCCGGTCCGCCAACCAAGGACGAAGACTGGTTGGTGCTCTCTACCATCCATTCTGCCAAAGGTCTAGAGTGGGATTCGGTCTACCTGATACACGCGGCCGACGGCTGTCTACCATCCGACATGGCCACTGGGAATGCCGAAGAAATCGAGGAGGAGCTGCGGCTAACATATGTGGCAATGACACGGGCTCGTGACTTTCTGCGTGTGCTCTGGCCAATGCGTTACTATCATAGGTCAGCGGCGCAAATGTCGGATAATCATAGCTACGCGCAGTGCTGCCGCTTTTTCACGACCGAAGTCACCGAAACGATGGATGTCCTGACCGGTACGGCAGAGCCTCTGAAAGCCGATGCTACCAGTCCCGAAACGCCTTACCCGGGCATCCTCGACAGAATCAAAGAGATGTGGACTTAGGCTTAGGGCATGGGAGAGATACTGGTGGGTATCACTTCATGGACGGAGCCAACGCTGATTGAGAGTGGCCGCTTCTATCCGGATTGGGCTAAGTCAGCAGAAGCTCGCCTCCGATTCTATGCCACCCAGTTTCCCATTGTCGAGGTGGACAGTTCTTATTATGCTCTGCCCAGCGAGAAGACAGCCGGCCTCTGGGTGGTGAGGACCCCGGAGAAATTCCTTTTCGACATCAAAGCCTTCCGCCTTTTTACCCAGCACGCGACTCCACCATCAGCGCTTCCAAAAGACATCAGAGAAGCTCTCTCTGAAGAAAGCAGGGGAAAGACCAACCTGTATGTCAAAGACATTCCGAAGGAGTTGACCGATGAGATGTGGAAGAGGTTCGAGAGCGCCCTCTTACCCCTGGACAGCGCCGGCAAGCTCGGCGTCGTCCTCTTTCAGTTCCCGCCCTGGTTTTATCCGGGCAACGAACAGCAAGAGTACATCCTGTCTTGCCAGGAGAAGTTGCCGCAATATCGCATCGCCATTGAATTTCGCCACAACTCCTGGGTCAGCGAAAAGAATCTGAAACGGACGATGACTTTTCTCCGGGACAACAACTTGCCTTATGTGTGTGTCGATGAACCCCAGGGCCTGAAGTCGAGCGTCTCCCCAATCGCTGAAGCCACTTCCGATATAGCCATGGTCAGGTTCCACGGGCGGAACCGGGAGATGTGGGAAAAGAGTGGCGTGACAACTGCAGACCGTTTCAACTACCTCTACTCCGAGGAGGAGCTAAAGGGCTGGGTGCCAGGAATCAAGAAACTTGCCAGCAACACAAGACAAATGCACGTCCTCTTCAATAATTGCTATGCCGACAAGTCCGTAGTCAACGCGCGGCAAACCACGCTCTTGCTGGACTGCATTGACTAATTACTTTTGTCTTTCTCCAACGGATGGCTTTCTTCGCCTGATGCTAAAGGTAATTGTTCCCTTTCTTGGCGGTAGTAGCTTATGCATCTCCCCCGGATAAAGTTCCTTTGTCCGTTTTATTTTACGTCTTATACTCCTTAGAGCTTTCTTGTTCTCCTTCTCAATTTGTTCCAACATGAAAAGCCCGACAAACTTATCTCGAACTATCAATCTTCCGTCGCTTTCCAATTGTGAAAGTGTGTCCAATAGTTTTCCTACCTTCTTGCTTTTGTATTCCGCAGGCAGTCTGGGCCGTTGTGCCCATAACAAGAGCAGACAGTTTTTTAATGACGTCAAGTCACAACTACTCTCAAGCTCCTCACAAATAGCATTCGTTTCAGCCAACAAGGTTCTACTGCCAAATGAATATTCACTTAGAGCCATGTAGAAGAAATCAGAGAATATAGTTGGCAAAGCCAACCTTTCCGACGAGAGTTGCTTGTCCACAGCTTGCCTCACGTTTTCAATATTCTTCAAACCAACCCCGATAGCCTTTATCTTTTCACTAGAAGGTGTGTGCCACCCTGCTTGCAGAAGACGACCAATGAGTATCTTAAATACCCATACGTCGAAGCTTTCCGCGGAATATTCCGCTATGCCTGATATTACTTCGGGGTTTATTTCCCTTTGTATCCCTATGTAATAAAATGCAACGTCAGTCCAAAGGTCATCGAAGTAAATATTTACAATATCCTGATTCAACGTCGGATATTCAGTCCTCTTTTCAGATATTCTTAAGGCGATGAAAAAATCAAGGAATGAACGGTGCCAGAAGTTAACTTTATCGTCAATCCTTAACAACCCCGAACGTTCTGTTTCAGCCACGAAACGCTTAAGCTTGTCTTCATCCCAGCCATATTTGTCGGCGTAATTGTTAACAAATATTTCTAATGATTCTCTGCTAATATCCAAGGCTCCCTTTAGATAGAATTCACTCCATGCCAATTCAGATAAGAACCTTTTCTTGATATGATGCTCAAATACGGATTCTATGCCTCTTCCCTTGTCATATTTTCCACACGTCAAATCTGTATATCTTTCAAAAATCTCGACAAGCGATGCTGGCACTTCTCTTTCATATGTCGCGACTTCAACAAGCAACTCCAGCGCCAAAGGTGTCAATTGAATCTTGAGCTCATTATTCAGGATTCCTTCCCTTAATATTGCGACTAATTGTTGGTCCTTTATAGTCTGCTCCACGAAACTTATTGCCTGACCGTATTCGAACGGTAAGAGTTCGTATCTATCAAACGGGCTCAGCACCGTCACAAGCATAGGTATTTTCCTGCAACTCATTACTAGACCGCATTTAAACTTCTCTGCGAATTCCACCGCAGTTCTTAAACACGCTTCGCGTTTATCGAAACGCACTTCGTCTAGGCCGTCAACAAGCAGCGTCTTTATCAATATACGCTCTTCAATTTTAGCCGACTTAACAAAATCCTCATATATTTTATCCGGAGTCTTCTCCAATAGTTCCTGTGCTTTTATCAATACTGGTACTTCAAGCCGTTCGTCTGTTGGATTCCTAGATATCCTCGTGAAATTCTCTTTAAGCATGTCAGAAGCGATTTTGATTAATGCTGTAGTCTTTCCTATGCCAGGTTCCCCGGTTAGTATTGTTCTTTTACCAGACGATATTACTTCTGTAAGCTTTTGAAAAGGCATTCTGTTAGAGTAAATTACGCTCGACAATGCCTCAGTGATTTCGCCAGCTTTCTCCCATTTTGATATCCATGGATTAACATATTTCCTCTTGAATGAATTAGCTTTGTCTATAGTCAAAGATAGGCTTTCGACTCTATCTAAGTTCTCCTCCACGAACTCTGCCAATTCCCAGTCAAAGAATACTTCGGGGTAATTATTTGTAAAAAAATCGACTGTTTCCTCTAATGCGAATATTCTCCTTGACATATCCTTTAATTCATGCTCAACTCTTTCGCTCGCTTGTCGAGTAAGCCTACCTACGAAGAAAATCCACAATTGGTTTATTTGTACGGTTCCACTTTCCAGTTCATGCAGTGGACAAGGATGAGCCATTGCCTGATTAGCCTGTGAAATGATTTCATCAATTTCCTGATTCGTGGCTCCTGTCAGTTCCCCCTTTTCATTCCCCATTTTAACTATTACTCCGATATATTGGCTTCCCAAAGGGTCTCTTTGCTTTACAACTAGGTCTCTACCGTGTTCGTCCCTACCATGTGTAATTTCCGCACTGAAGCCTTCACCCAGTCTATTTAAAGCTGACAGAAGTAGTTTATGTATGGCCGTTTCTTTTTGGCTAAGTAAATAGTTCTTTTTCAATTCGTATGGTAACTTTTTTGCTTCTCTTATTAAATCTAGTTGCAACATAACTTGACCTCCTCCCCGATGTAACCGAGTCTTTACTGCGTGTCCATTTTGAACTATATTACCTGAACAATCCGACTGTCAACAAATGTTTGGCTTTGCGGATGTTCTGTTAGTACAGTGGTATACCAGCCACAAGTTTAGCCGTCTTAGCCTTACTACAACTGCACCTAACAACTACGGTAAGTTAATGCTTGCCCTAAAAGAGAGGTTCCTTAGCGCGGCGGTCCATAACTGATTTTATCCTGAGGAATAACAGCATGTCTATTGCAGATTCCGACATTCGTCGTGGTTTTCTTATCCTGAAAGCATCGGGTTGCTCTCTATTGACTAACGGAGCATTGACACGTACTCACGGAAAGGCAGACATTCCAGTGTTCGTGCAATGGTAGGCTTTTTATGTTTGTAAAATATAGTAACTTAGGAAAACCCTAGTATTGTTTCAGGGTGAGTTCGACCCTATGCAATTCATATCGCTCTTATTTACAATTCGCTCGCACAATGCGGCATGTTCAATCTGATGTATGGATAAGCAAGGTCTTCATTTCAGAAGCTAGGTGGGCATTGAGGGACTCTCGCCAGAGCCCCCGGTTTTACAAGCGGTGGGTCTTGGGGTCTGATTAGCTATGATTTTTCGTCAGCACCAGCTCCCGTTCGATGGTAGCGATTACATTCCGCACGGACACGGGTTCATGAGCCCGGTTGTTAAGGGTTGCTTTTGACGTGCTCTTTGGGTACAATACGAATTGAATGGTCTGTACATCCTGTGATTAAGTCGCAGGTGTACGTTTGAGTTAACAGTAATGCCGATGTTCGTGCAATGGTGACGTAGGCACGAATCGCGTGAAGAAGAACTAACCATTCTGGAGCAGTTTGAGGCTATCGAGTCTTAATTCCTCTCATTTTGAAACCAGCTTTCTTAGGGGCAAGTTAAACTTGCACTATCTTATCTGGTGTGTTACTATAGAACTCCGAAATCTATTCATTGTAGGTGTTCTATGTCTTTAGAGGATATTAAAGTTACTTGGAGAAGAGTCGCTATAGCTCAGAGGTTTTCTTCCGTCCTTTATCCTCTTGATGTCTTTGAATTGCTCCGACAACTGCCAACGATAGGATATGTTGTGCCAGACCTGGTTCTAAGAGGCACACCGGAACCTAACAAACCAGTCGCCCAAAAAGGGGATGTGGAATTTCTGATAGATCAAGGTAACAAGACAATGGGTGTTGCCGGACGCGATCTGCAGAAAACTATCGATTCATTCAAGGAACTGAGCAGCCTATCTATCGAAAGGCTTGACCTTTCTCCTGATGTCGTGACGGATTATGTGGAACTCAATGGTGATGGATGGGCAAAGACGGACCAGAGCCCTGTTTCCAGTTTTTCATCCTTTTGGTCAAATTGCAAGCTATTTCCAGAACTTGCTAAGGTCGTTGGAGATAACGTTGTTAATTTTGGCGTTGAACTTGCACCACCAGATAAAAACCCGAATGACCCTGAATGGTTTTACATTATTTTACAGCCTCTCTTTGCCTCTGCCACTAGACGCTATCACTTTCAATACTTGAAACGGGGAGCAAATACGGACAAGATGTTTGATGCCTTCGCGAAGGCAGACGATACCCTGAAGAGACTCATTATGAAGATAGAGAGCAAATAATGGTTACAGTGACCTCCGAAGAAACAATTAATACCGAGGTAGATTTATCCGTATCAGGAGGCTTTCCGGTCAACCGGATTGCGGCAATTACCGCACACCAGGTCGAGAGTGATGTTCTGGTTAATCAGTCACAGATACCATACCTCAAGCTCATGCCACAATTCTCAAGGCAAGTCGCTGTTCTAGAATCCACGTCTTTCCCTGAAATTACTTTGTCCCAGAAGCCAGTAGGGGCTAACGTCATACGCCTACCTGGTCTTGAGTGGCCTGCTAAAAACCATCCCGTACTGACCCGCCAAGTTCGCATGTTATTAGAAACACTATGGGCTATCGTGGTCTCGCGGGCAACGCAAACGAGGTTTCCAATTCGCGATACAGTTGTCTCAATATTCACTGACCCTGATGAGAAGTCGAGCAAAGCTGTATTGCGTATTACATGCCTTACTAATGCGAGTCAAGCTTTGGCATTTTGGGACAGTATAGAAACCGACCTGCAGGAATGGCTCGAAGTGCTTCCTGAAAGTGACCGGACTAGATTTCTTACAAAGATTTCCATGAGGGTTTACTGGCAATAATGGAGGGCAGTTCGCGGGATTCTATATGCAATGATTTGTTCATTCTTGCGTCCGATATTGTCAAGGATAAAGACTCCCAAGAACACCAATTGCGCACCGCCGTAAGTCGAGCCTATTACTGCGTTTTTCTGACAGTACGCGACAGGTTATTCGGTCCCGATGCCATCAATTTCACTTCACGAAAACAAAAATTGCTCGACCGGAAGTACCGTACAAAAGGACGTCCTTCTGGCAGTCACGAGCGTATTCTAGTTGCTCTGGAAGATATACCTGCAACAGCGGTTTTGCGTCCACTTACTTTACTACATCAAATAGATGAGTTGAAAGAGGCACGTGTTCACGCTGATTATGATTTTACCCATGACCGACTTAAAGATGTACCATATGCGACTTGGACCGAATACGCCAACCACATGGTGGCTTTGGCTTCCCAAGTGCTTCCACTTGCTAGACGATTACCATCGTATCCATCATAGTAAGCTCGCAACTTCTTACTAAACACATACGCATGGAAGGGCAAACATCCCGATATTGACTATTAGCTTGACCAAGGGTAATCAGTGAATTTATGGAATACCAGAAAGCAATCGCTGTCTTGAAAAGCCTGTTAGACAGGCACCCGCTTGATAACGAAGAAAAAGAAGCAGTGATGACTGCCATCGGTGTTCTCAGTTGGGGTTCTCTGGCTAAAAGCAAGATAAAAGCACAAAAAGCCAAAAGAGATAAGAGCACGGAATGGTGACATATCCCGATGTTTGTCTAGTTGTAGGTAAAGCTAATTCCAGCGGAATTACCATCATGAATCTCTACGGCGTCAGTAGCTCAGGCATAAACCTTTATGCCCAATGCGTATCCAGAGTATCTCCGGCTAACCTTTTGGGGCTACTTAATCGGTGAAAGACGCAGCATCTCCCGCTCCAGGCCCTTCGTGACGCCCGCCTTCAGATGTTCCGGCACCTCAACCCTTTCCGCCTTCATATTGCACAGCTTCCTTAAAGCGACATTGAATACAACGGACGAGGGTGCGGGAAATACCTTATTCCCCATACTGCGCACGACAGGAAGTACCGGTTTCATAATGCTGCCATCCCAGTCGCGCAATATTTCGGTATCGGAGACCTTCCTAACCTCAAATTTGGCAAATCCGGCCTTGGTGAGGTAAGCTGCTAAAGTTTTGACGACAGTAAAGGGGTCGCTCCCGGACGGGATTTGCAGCGTTTTCTGAAGCTGGTCGAAGACCAACTCACCTTTGCGTTCCCGGCATTTCTCCAATCGAGCCAACTCCTGAGGATTATTGCCAAACTCCTCACTGAGGGCCAACCAGGTCATTAGCACTTCTGTAGCGAATAACTCCGAATCCACTTTGTCAGGCATAGTATTACCTCCTTATTACTATTGATTCAGCCTTATAGAGGCCGAAATAGACGGCTTGAAAAAATGCCTCTTTAGTTACAGGACCGATGATATTGGAGATAATAGCACGGTAAGGTACGAATGTAAAGGCAAATATCGCGGTGTTTGTCCGGTGGTTGATAAAGCTACGGGCATGACACTATCCTTCTTTACATCCAGGGATAACTTAAGATATAATTACTATCAAAACTGAATAGTGCCAGGGGTGCCGTTTTAGGCTGAGAGTTCCTGATTGTATCGGGACAACCCTTTGAACCTGATTTGGGTAATTCCAACGTAGGAA
>JACQOM010000229.1 GCA_016202525.1 Chloroflexota bacterium
GCATATATCCTGCCGCCATGCTCAGCAATTATTCCGTAGCAGATGCTCAAACCAAGCCCGGTACCTTTCCCCACCGGCTTGGTGGTGAAGAAAGGAGTAAAAAGATTTATCACATTCTCTCTGGGAATCCCGAGGCCGTCGTCGGCAAAGGAACAACGGACAAAATCGCCTACACGCTCCGTAGTAATGGTCAGACTGCCCTTCTGATGTGCCTCCAGCATGAAGAATTCGGCATTGATGACAATATTGAAGAATACCTGCTGCAACTGGGAGCCGTTCCCCATCACCTGGGGCAGGTCTGAAGCAAAGCGGGTAATCACCTGGATGTTATTTACCTTCTGCTCGTGGTCACGCAGTTCCAGAACTCTCTGTATCTGCTCATTAATGTCGACCGGCTCTTTTCCTTGCGGTTGCTTCCGGGCAAAGGTGAGGAGATTCTTAACTATCCTGGCCGTACGCATTGCTTCATCATTAACTACTTTTAAGTCAGCTTTAACATCATCGGGGAGCTCTCTCTTAAGCAAGAGCTCTGAGAAGCCAATGACACCAGTCAGCGGATTATTGATTTCGTGAGCCACCCCTGATACTAGCTGGCCGATGGAAGCCAGCCGGTCTTGTGCCATAAGCTGCTCTCGCATTTTCTTGAGACTGGTGACGTCATGGTAGAGCACCTGGAACTGAGTCTCGCCATTCCAGAGCACTTCCTTGCGGAACACCTCAAGGTAACGAACCTCGCCATTCTTGCGCACAATAGTTATTTCATAATTGGATGGAACATACTCGCCCTGCTGTCTCTTTTCCATTCTCACCTGGTGCTCAGCGTAGCTCTTCGGCGTGTAGCGCTTCTTGGTGGGTGTTTTTTTGAGTTCTTCGAGGCTATCGTAGCCGTAGAGGTCTAATATTGCCCGATTGGCATAGGTTGTCTCCCCTTCAGCGTTGACGATACGGATGCCCAGTGGGGAATCATCCATAGAGCTGCGGAAGTTCTCCTCACTTCTGCGCAACGTTTCCTCCATCTTCTTACGCTCGGTGATGACATCAAAGACAGCGATAAAGTGTTCCTTCTGCGGACTGTAAACGGATACCGAAAACCACATATCTAGGGCAGGAAGATAAGTTTCGAGTTTCTCCGGTTTCCCGGTCAGAGATACGCGACCATAAATATCAAACAATTCAGGGTTTGTCTCACGAATACCAGGGATAACTTCGGTTACTTTCTTCCCGATGACATCATGTAAGCCAGTCAGTTCTTCGAACTTGGCGTTCACATCCAGATAGACAAAATCCCGGGGTTGTCCGTCTGCGAAGAGCATCCTGCAGTAGGCAAAACCCTCGAGCATGTTAGTGAATAACGCATGATACTGTATCTCAGTTGCACGCAGCTTTTCTTCGCTTTCGATATTAGCCAGGGCAAAAGTAATGTCGCCACAGAGTTCGAGGAACAAGTTCTGCTCTTCCTTGTCAAAAACCGCTCCTGAAGGGAGGGCGACTCCGAATACCCCATAAAGCTTGCCGCCATATTCCAATTTGCACCGGAAAACACCGCGACTACTATGGTCGTCAGCCAGCACACACCCCGGGTGCTGCCTTCCCGGCTGGTCATAGGCCATAAACGCCTGCTCTTGACCCAGCAGTTCCATAACGCATACCGGATAATTGCCTGTCTCCAGTTGTTTCAGGAAAGCAGCGGTATCTTCGTCGAATCCGGTGCCGACCGCCGTCACGCGGTTTCTGTTCTCATCCAACAACAATATCCAGGCTCTTTCGTAGCCCTGTCTTTGCACCAGCAGGTCACAGCTTTGCTGAATCAGGCTTTCTCTGTCTTTTTCACGGGTAATCAACTGGTTGACGTTTCTTATCGACCTGAGCACAGCAGTGAGGTGTACAATTTTCTCTTCGGCGACCTTGCTTTCGGTGATGTCCTGAACCATAGAAAGGACACCCAATACTTGACCATCATCTCCCCTAAGTGGTGTATTCAACCAGTTACATATAATAGTACGGCCATCCTTAGTCGTATTTTCGTTTATGCTACGTGCCGTCATATCACCTTCGAGCAGCCGACGCCAAACATCATCCACCTGTGGCTGAGCCCCCTTTGGCACGATTAAATCATAAGGGTGTTTCTCTAATGCTTCTTCGCACGAAAAGCCGAAAATGCTCTCAGCGGCCGGGTTCCACGATTGGACCCGGAAGTTCGTATCCCACACAATCAGACCGATAGGCATGCGCTCAACCTGAAGCTGGAGATGCTCTTGGGTTTGCCTCACCAGTATTCCTGTCCTATGCAATTGGTTTATTAGCCAGATACCAAAAAGGGCAACGAAAGCAACGAAGAGAATGCGCAGTATCTCCGGAGCGTCTTCGGGGAACCGGACGATAACGTAGGGGATATGGGCTGCGAGATAAACTAGGATAGCTGCTACTCCCAGGCGGCTATGATACTTGTAGGCAGCATAAAGAGCTACTGCCATTGCCAGCAGGTCGTGAATCTCGTGGAAGAAATGGAAAGAGAGGGAAGCTACCAGAGAGGCAAAAAGAGGAACAATCTCCATAAGGTCGCCGAGGGAGAGCACTGCAACAATTAAGGGAATACCCAGAACAATAGCTGTCTGGGCTAAAAAGCGTCTCTTTCTGGGTGGGCGATATTGCCTTCCTTTAGTGCTGATGCTAGTGCTGATGCTCAAAACCGGACCCCCATATCAACGCAGTACAGTCGGCCTGACTGGGCTCCGTTGGCTTTGGCTCGTATGTCCACCAGATTATTACTAAACATAGCTTTTGTCAAACGAAACATAGCTTTTGTCAAGTTCATCGTGCTCAATATACTTGGAATCATCGGTAAC
>JACQOM010000219.1 GCA_016202525.1 Chloroflexota bacterium
ATAAGCTGCTTATCACTGCCGCTGGTCAGCACCAGGTCTGGATTAAGCTTAACAATCTTCTCAATAGAGGGATTAAAATAGCTGCCGACGCTCGGTTTTAATTTGGCTTCCTCAGGATAGTCGGAATAGTCAGAGACGCCAACCACTTTACCCTCCACACCCAGGGCAAAGAGCATCTCGGTAACACTGGGCACAGAAGACACAATCCTCTGCGGAATTTTATCGATACTGACCACCCTCCCCGCATCATCGGTATAGCTCCCCGGCTGAAACTTCGGCTGGCAGCCAGCGCCGCTTCCAGCCAGCAAGCTTAATAAAACTACGAAAATTAAAAACCGCTTCGCTGCTAACAAATGTTTACCTCCCACAAATATAAATCGAATTTTTAAATCAGCTACCTTATGAGTTCTCCTCAATCCTGATTGCTTATTAACCTTACCCCTTTCATCTCCTTAAGAGTAAGATATTTTAGAGAGGGGGTCCTTTAAGAAAATTGTCCGCTTTACTAGAACCCCAAATGTCATACTTTTGTAACTTTTCCCCCACCAATTTTATAACTTTTTGATACTCAGCTTACTAGAATATGGCAGTCGGAGATAAAAGGAGCGTGAACGGGATTATTCAGTCCAACCCGTCGAGCCGGGGCTTATCTGATAAAAAGAAAACCCCTTGCCCGCTTGGACAAGGGGAATATCATGTCGTGTCAAACATGTTCCCACCCCCCTTTCTCCGCGGAGGTACAAGATGCTCGAGGGTCCGGCGTTCTGGCTTCCCCAATTCTATCGGGGTCACAGCAGGCGGAACTGCGTTGGATTTACACCAACTTGCTTTCCGGTCATACCTGAATCACTCAGGTTCCCCGGGCTACTTACCCTATTATCAATATAATAAACAAGTCCCGGAAAAAATGCAAGCCGTGATTTTAATTGTGTTTGACAACCGTCATTCAAAAATAGACAATGTTACTGAAATCAATAGAGGAGATTCAGGCTATCAATCGATAACAACTCCCGTAAAACCAAATAACGTGTGCTTGCTGTTCACTTGACCCTTGACAACAGGACAGTCCAGCCAAGACACGAGGAATTAGCAACTAAATCAGGAGGTAGCAATGAACATATTCGACCCCCTGGTGGCCACCAGAGTGATAATCGTCCTCGGCATCATTAATCTGTTAAGTGGTATACTGGTTTTCCTTTCCTGTCGCTGCCTCGGAGGCTCCAAAATAGGCACCCGGCTCATGAAGAACAAATCGTTTGCGCGCTTTTATCGTTATCATTGCCACATCTGGAAAGTATTCTGGGCATCGGTATTTCTCCATACCGTTCTGGTAATGGTATTCTTAGGCTGGCCAAGTTAGGCTGAATCCGTCATTGAAGAAGGGAGAAGGATATGGCAAAAACTCAGCAGGAAATTCATGAAGTGGAAAGTATCCCCTGGCAGCCGGTAGCCGGCTATCCCGGAGTATTTGAGAAAGTGCTTAACCAGGACCCGAAAACAGGCAGTGTTTCCCGCCTCCTGAAATACGCGCCGGGAACTGTCTTCAATGAAGTCTTGGAACATGACTTCTACGAAGAGATTTACGTCCTTTCCGGTACGTTGATAGATGTAGGCAAAAAATTAACCCTTAAGGCCGGCTACTACGGCTACCGCCATCCCGGCATGAAACACGGACCCTACCGGTCTCCGGACGGAATGATGACATTCGAGATTAGAACCTACCAGGAATAGGTTTTTTGCTGGATTAATATTATGTAAAATACTTCTCTACTACTAGCTTCGACAAGGAGAGTGGATGAAGCAATTAAATCTCACCCTGAAGAAAAGGGGCGGCACACAGCCACTTAATTTCATGGTGAAACGCATGGTCAACGGCGGTTACTCGGGCAGAGACCAGAAGAGTGTCAACCGCCATATCGAAGAACTGAAAAAAGCAGGCGTACCGGCACCTGAATCGGTGCCGACTCTCTACCCGATGGCGCCCTATCTGATAACCACCGAGGATATGCTGGAGACGGTGGAGAAAGCTACCTCAGGGGAAGCCGAGTTTGTCCTTTTTCTGGACGGAAAGAAAATGTACGTGGGCGCAGGCAGCGACCACACCGACCGGGCGCTGGAAGTCGCCAGCATTCTCAAGTCCAAGCAGATGTGCCCCAATGTGGTCTCTCAAATCGTCTGGGACTATGATGAGGTCAAGGAGGACTGGGATAACCTTGTTCTGAAAAGCTGGACCGATGCCGACGGCAAGCGGGTCCTCTATCAGGAAGCCAAACTTTCCGCCATCATGTCCGTAGCTGACATCCTCGCCTTCGTTAAAGGCAAGATGAAAGATAAAGATATGGATAACATGGTTATCTATTCCGGGACAATCCCGCTGTTGAGCGGCGAGGCAATCTACGGCAATAGTTTTGAGGTGGAATTGCATAACCCCCGCACCAAGGATTCCCTGTGGTGCCGGTATAAAATCAGGTTCCTGGACTATCTGAAGTAGGCTAGGCTATGCTGGACGAATTGACCGAACTGCTGGACACGGCGATATATAAGGAAATCGCCGCCAACGCTTTCTACAGAGCCGGACAGTCTAAGAGTGCTGACCCCGGCGCCAGAACGCTGATGCGGGAGCTGGCTGATGAAGAACTAAAACATTCGCAGTGGTTAAAAGAATTCAAGGAAAAGGGGGCTTCCAAGTCAAGCTGGCAGGCTGAGAAAATAGCTGACCTGATGATTGGTGAGTACCTGACGGGCGGCGATACAGTGGAAGGTGCCGGACTACAGGATACCCTGACCTTTGCCATAAAGCGAGAAAAACAGGCAATGGATTTCTATTCCAGAATGATGGGGGTCATCAGGGATGAGTCGGCCAGACGGGTCTGTCAGCGGCTCGTTCATGAAGAGACCAGGCATAAGCTCAGACTGGAAAAATTATACGAAGACATGTTCTACAAAGAGAACTGACCGCTTGTCCCCAGCATCAAGAGGGCAGGATATGTGGAGGTGCCACAATGTCAACAGATATTAATTTCATGGTTGGTGGTGAAGCCGGACAGGGAGTCCAATCAGTCAGTTTTTTGTTAGCCAAGTCTTTAACCAGAGGCGGTTTTCATATCTTTGCCGACCAGGACTACGAGTCCAGAATAAGGGGAGGTCATAATTTCTTCCGCATTCGAGCCAGTGATTCGCCAGTAGGCGCCATCGCTGAGCCGGTAGATGTTCTACTGGCGCTAAATAAAGAAAGTATCGACCTGCACCAGAAAGAGCTAACCAGTGCCGGTGTCATTATTTTCGATGGTGAAAAAATTAAGGATATCGGCAGCAACAGTAGCCTGTTCAGTGTCCCACTGGAGAGACTGGCTCAAGAAAAGGCCGGGAATAAAATCATGAGCAATACCGTTTCTCTGGGCGCGGCTCTCGGCCTGGTGGGATATGACCTGGCAATAGTAGACCCTGTTTTACTGGAACAATTCGGCGCCGATGACATGGGACAGAATAATGTCAAGGCCGCCCGGGCAGGCTATGAATACATCAAAGAAAACTTCAAGGGTGATTTCAAGCAGCGCCTTAGCCCCGTCAGTGCTCCTAAAAGAATGCTGCTCACCGGCA
>JACQOM010000025.1 GCA_016202525.1 Chloroflexota bacterium
CCGTTGAAGCAAGCCAAGCAGAAAGTTTCCTTGGGCAAGGCTACTGCTTTAATCAGCCCTGCGATACTCAGATAGCCCAGTGAATCGGCGCCGATAAAATCTTTAATCTCAGGAATAGTCTTCTGAGCGGCGATTAACTCCCACTGAGTGGCCATGTCCACACCCAGGAAGCAGGGGAAACGGATGGGCGGGGCACAGACACGCATATGGACCTCTTTAGCCCCCGCTTTTCTCAGCAGCTTTATCACTTGAGGAGTGGTCGTCCCGCGGACAATACTATCATCAATCAGGACCACCCGTTTACCGCTGAGCACCTCAGGCAGAGGATTAAACTTTAGCTTCACGCCGAGGTCTCTGATGCGCTGGTCGGGCTGAATGAAGGTACGCCCCACATAGCGGTTCTTAATCAACCCCTCCGCCAGAGGAATACCCGATTTGAGAGAATAGCCGACACCGGCAATAGTCGCTGAGTCAGGCACACCCATAACTAAATCGGCATCTACGGGATACTCCTCAGCCAACCTTATCCCCATCTCCCGCCGCGCCTGATAAAGCAAACGTCCGTTAATGGTACTATCGGGACGGGCAAAGTAAATATACTCGAAGATACAGATTGCCCTCTTGCCTATCTCCTCACGGTAACTCTCGACGCCATTGGCGCCGATAGAAACTATTTCACCCGGTTCAATCTCCCGGATAAAGTTAGCGCCGATATGGTCGAGGGCACAGCTTTCCGAGGCTAAGACCCACCCCCCATTGATTGTCCCCAGGCACAGAGGGCGCACACCGAGAGGGTCGCGCACGCCGAACAAACGGTTATTCGTCATAATGGCTAAGGAATAGGCGCCTTGCAGCCGGTGCATGGCGTATCTTATCTTGCCTACCCAGTCTTTTTCGGTAGAAGAAATAATCAGATTGGCGATAACTTCGGTATCCGTAGTGGTACGGAAGGTATAGCCCTGCCCGGCAAGTTCTTCATGCAGGTGTGAGGCATTAATGATATTGCCATTATGGGCAATGGCGAGAGCCTCTGAACCAGTACCCACCACGATGGGTTGAGCGTTGGCTATCCGGCTGGAACCCATAGTCGAATAGCGGGTGTGACCGATGGCGACTTCGCCGGTGAGGTGGCTTAATGCCTCTTCGTTAAACACCTGGGAGACCAGGCCCATGTTAGCGTAGAGTTGAATCTTCTGGCCGTCGCCAGTGGCGATACCGCTGCTCTCCTGACCGCGGTGCTGCAGGGCGAATAAAGCAAAAAAGGTAAGCCGGGCTACATCTTCACCGGGGTCATAGATACCAACAACGCCACAGCACTCGTGCAAGCCTATCTCTCTTTCCCCCTTTGACTACCCCACCAGAATAAATTATAAACCATTGGAAGCCAGCAGGTCAATTTTCAAAAATGAGATTACCATTAAACCTCACCCCTTTAATTCCCCTTAGTCCCCCTTTTTCAAAAGCAAGTATCCCATTATCCCACGTATAGCCTTAAATGGAGGTGTTTTTGTGTCTAAAAATAGGGTTTTGACCTACCTAACATACATACATTATACTCATTATACTCTAGCCAGTGTAGGTAGGAGTATAAAAAGATGGATAAACGGCACATTTTATTGGCACTTATTGCTATTGTTGCCCTGTTCGGAGCGTTGTTGCTCAACAAAGGGCACGAGCAAATCGGTTCGGTATTTATTGGTATTAGTTTATTCATTACAGGGCATCTTTGGAAAAGTTATCGTGTGGCTACACCACCAAGTAGTAAAGCAAACAAATCAAGGGATTTTGTGGTGTGGGGACTTAACTACATTCTACTCTTAGGTAATTTTATTATTGCTCTTTATGCCCTCACATTCATACCTCCAATTGATATACCTACTGAGGGTAATAAAATGACCTCTGTTGAATGGCAACAAATCAATGTATTTATTCACTCTTTCATTGTCTTAATTTGGATAGTTGTTGGCTTAGTCATAGGAGCTGGTTTGTGGTGGGTATGGGAATTTTTCTTTGGCAAAAAGGGCGATAAAACTCCTGAAACTAAGACATCCATTGAAACCACCAAACAAAAACAACAAAATAGCGAGCCTCAAATCAGTATAGATTTGAAAATAAATTCAGCCGATATACCTAAAATGAGTCCTAGCCAATCAGAACTTATGAAGGAAATAATAGATAAACTACAAGGCAAGACAACTCAGGAGAAATGATGATGATTTATAAGTGGTGCAAGAGACATGTGAATTGGACTTGGTGGATAGGTCGTTCCATAATACCATTGGCTCTAGTCATGCTTCTGCTAAATATATCTAGTGGTGACTTAAATAATGAGGGGTTGTTAGGTCTGGTTATATTAGGATGGTGGGCAGTAGTGGATATTTGGTATTTACATCAAAATCGCCGAAGTTATTTATGGTCACTATTAACCCTTTGGATAGGGATATTTACCGTTTTTTTGTTAGACAGAAAACAAACTCCTGCTTAGAAAAGTTTGCCAATAACGTGCAAGAGACAATATCAGAGGACAAAAAGGAGGGTAATATGCCAAACCCTAAAGACTATATAGACGAAGACCATCAATATGTAGGAGGCTATGTAAGACGTAAGCATGCTATTGACACAGCAGAACCTAGACGTATTTCTTGGTTTTGGCGGATTGCGTGGTATTGGCGGTTACTTATAATACTAAGTAGTGTTGTGGCAATTATAATAAGTAGTATTGTGGTAATTATGATAACAGTCACAAAAACCCCGTTCATACTAATCGGTATAGCAACACTTATAGTATTCTGGGCTTGGTTTTTACATCCAACAAGACGCCGGAGTATGAAACTTAGTGCCATTAGAAGAAGAGCTGGTAAATCAGGGAAAATGAGGTTGTTTTAAGGGAGCGTCAACTTATCTTATAAGAAGATAAATATGTCTGTACCAAAACGGCAAGGTCATACAGAAAGTCATCAGGCATATCGGAAGGTCAACAATCCGTGCTTCCCGCTCAACAGGCGTCAGTAAGGGCTTAAGCTCTCCCCTGGCAATTACTTCACCTGCCCAGCAAGACGCCACAACGTTTGACGGCAAGAGCCTAAAGACGGTAAATTCAAGATAAACTTTCCAAGCCCTTAAGGAGGCAAAACAGTCATGCCCACACTTTTGTTAAACCGTAAAGATATCAGCGGGTTACTCACCATGCCGGATACATTAAAAGTTGTGGAGCATGCTTTTAGAGACTGGGCTCAGGGCAACGGCAAGATGCCTCCCAAGGCATACCTAGTCGTAGAGCGCGGGGATTTCAGGGCAATGCCGGCAGCGCTGCCGGGAGCCGCCGGAGTGAAATGGGTTAATGTCCACCCCCAAAACCCGTCTCAAGGTCTGCCCACGGTAATGGCTATCATCATCTATAATGACCCGGCTACAGGCTATCCCCTGGCAGTGATGGATGCCACCCAGATTACCGCCTACCGCACCGGAGCCGCCGCCGCCATTGCCTCCAAATACCTGGCACGGCCGGACTCACACACCCTGGGAATTATCGGCGCCGGCCAGCAAGCCCACACCCAGCTGATGGCTCACCTGGAGCTGTTTAAATTCAAGCAAATCAAGGTATCCGATTTATCCAGCGCTGCCGTGGCTAAATTGATTAATTCCTTCCCCGGGTATCCTATCAGGGAGAGTTCCCTGGCCGAGACGGCCGCATCGGATATTGTCTGCACGGTAACTCCATCACGGGTGCCGGTGCTGAAAAAGGAATGGGTTCTGCCCGGGACACATATCAACGCCATTGGTGCCGACGCCAAAGGCAAAGAGGAGTTGGAGCCATCTATTCTGAAAGAAGCCATGGTAGTCGTCGATGATGTGACCCAGGCCAGCGCCGCCGGCGAAATCAATGTTCCCATATCAAAAGGACTCTTCAGCGCCAGAGAAATCTACGCCACTCTGGGGGAAATCATAACCGGCAAAAAACAGAGCAGAAAAGACGGAAAGGCAATCACCGTTTTCGATTCTACGGGCGTGGCTATCGAAGACGTCGCTATGGCCAAACTCATCTATGACAAGGCTAAACAGAACGGCAACTATCTGACCGTGAACCTTGTCGAAGGGTGAGTGCACAAGCAACTGGCTCACCACTGCACAAACATCGGGGTGTCGGTCACGCAGTAACTTAGCCTTAATCCCATTTTGTTTAGTGTTGGCAAAGCTACGTTGACTGACCGCCGCCAGTTCTCGAAGTGTTGATGGTCGGATGGTTTGACAGATGTTGTGCTACAAGGTAGACTCTACATCAAAAGTTATAAGGCCAGAAAAGTCCCTCGGCAATTGAAATGGGAAATCTCCTGAGAAATGTTGTCAATCAGCAACTCTAGTGCTTAATACCAGAGACCTTACAGGGGGAGGAACATGACTGACGAGCACAGAACAATCTACCGATTGGCCACCGACGAAGTGGAGAAGATGGATTCGTTTCGGCGGACCAAACACACCGCTGTCCTGGTTATCATGTTCACCGATTTGCAAGGGTCGTCCCGTCGAGTCGATATGCTGGAAAGCGCCGCTTCCGGTGTTTTCCCCGAACTTCACCGAAAATTCGCTGAAATTGTGGAGAGGAACAATGGTGGCAGGTTTATCAAGGATGAGGGTGATGCTACTATGTCCATCTTCTCCGAGCCCTCCACCGCAGTAGAGAGGGCACTTGAGATTCAGCAATGTACCTTTGACCTGAACAAACAACGGCCTGGCGAACCCCCTATCCTGGCTCGAATCGGGCTGCACCTCGGACAAGTGGTGGTAAAGGACGAGCTGGCAACGGACGCTCTGGGTAGCAACGTGAGCATAGCCTGGCGTGTGCAGTCCCTGGC
>JACQOM010000232.1 GCA_016202525.1 Chloroflexota bacterium
GTTTCCCCTTACACCTATCGGTTACTGTCCATAGGCCAAGCCGTTAGGTACAGCAACTCGGAGGCTCATATTCAGCTCGATAAGTCTCATAACACCTTATCGGCGTATCTAATATACTTTATTGGCTGCGCAGAAGTCAACATGGACTGCTCGGTGATAGCTTTTCGCCACAGGTGTCGGTGATGTCATTGCGAGACCATCACGACTTTGTCGGGAGGCGGAGCAATCTGGGTGGGGGAAAAGACACCCCTCTTCCCAGATTGCCAGGTCGGCTACGCCTCCTCGCAATGACAGTTGAGGCAACCAAATGTAAACAGAACCGGATGGTCGACGCTTAACCCCTAAGCCTGGATTCATGCTATAATTTTGCCATGAAGGTTTCCGACCTGGGAGAATTAGGACTCATCGACCTCCTGGCTAAAATGATTGATGGCGCCCGGGACAATAAACAAAAAGCCTGGCAGCAGCTTATTCTCGGTATCGGTGATGATACTGCCGCCTGGCACGGCGATACTTCGGTTCAACTGGCGACAGTCGACTCTCTAAAGCAGGATGTCCATTTTTCTTTAGATATAATCTCATGGCAGGACTTGGGCTGGAAGGCGCTGGCAATCAACCTGAGTGATATTGCTGCCATGGGCGGCTTACCGCGGTATGCGCTGGTATCATTAGCCCTGCCCGGTTCTACCGAGGTCGAGAATGCCACTGCTATTTACCGGGGGATAATCGAGCTGGCACGGCAATCCGGTGTTGCCATTATCGGCGGAGATACCGATTGCGCGCCTCAAATCGATATTACGATTACGGTTATTGGCACTACCGGGACTCGGGCTAAGCGCTTGCTCACCCGCTCAGCGGCTAAACCCGGGGATAAAGTGGCGGTTACCGGCTATCTGGGTGCGGCTGCCGCCGGTCTGGAGATGCTGAACAGACATATGAATTTCGATTCCGAAACTACGTCCGTTTTGAGGAACGCTTTCTGGCACCCTTACCCCCGGATAAACGAGGGGCGAATTCTGATTGAGCAAGAGGTGAAGGCAGCGATTGATATCAGCGATGGACTGGTTTCCGACCTGAAGCATATCTGTCAGGCGAGCCGGGTCGGCGCTCGAATCGAGGTCGAGCGGTTGCCAGTTCTGCCTGAGGTCAAAGCTAATTTCAGTAAGAAGAGTCTGGAACTGGCGCTATCCGGTGGAGAGGACTATGAGCTTCTGTTCACCGCCAGCGACGAGGTTGTCGCTAAAGTAAAAGAAGCTACCGCTTGCCCGGTAACGGTAATCGGCGAAATCACCGCCGGCAAGAAAGGTGAGGTATTTGTAGTCGATGGTAAGGGAAAACCGGTCAGCCTGCCTAAGACGGGTTGGGAGCACTTCGCCTCTAAGTAGAGTTATGAGCCATTTCGACCTGATTAGCCATAGCCCGGAGCAGACTCAAAAACTGGGGCTTTGTATTGGTGAATTAGCTTTACCCGGTGACGTTTTTCTCCTTGTCGGCAACCTGGGGGCTGGCAAGACTTGTCTCACCCAGGGCATTGCCTGGGGACTGGGTATCGAGGAGTATGCGCTCAGCCCCACCTTCGTCATTGTCAGGGAACTCCATGGCCGCCTGCCGCTCTATCATATCGACCTTTACCGGCTCGACTGTATCGAGGAGAGCGTGGACCTGGGTCTGGATGATTATTTTTATGGTAACGGGGTCTGTGTGGTCGAATGGGCGGAGAAGGCAATGAGTATATTGCCCGCCGAGCATCTGCTGATTAAAATAAGCTATCTTTCCGATACCGGACGTAGCTTTCAGATGGAGCCAAACGGCCAGCGTTACCGGGAAATTGTGGCACGGTTAAAACAGTCCGCTTTTTGAAAGGAAGAAAATTGCAACTGGCGATAGATACTTCTACCGATACTGCCAGCCTGGCTCTGGTTCAGAACAGTATAATTCTGGCCGAGTTAACCTGGCGTTCGGTGCAAAACCATACTACCCAGCTAACGCCTAACCTGTCTTACCTGATGCATCAGGCCGGGTTGAGTGTTCAATCTATCGATGGTATTATCGTGGCGAAGGGCCCGGGGAGCTATAATGGACTACGGGTGGGAGTCAGTACCGCCAAGGGGCTGGCTTTTAGTCTGGGAGTTCCTATAGTCGGCATCAGTACCATGGCAGCGGAAGCCTATCAGCATGCCGGGACCGGTTTGCCGGTTTGCCCGGTCTTTAATGCCGGCAGAGGCGAGATTGCTACTGCTCTGTACCAGCACAAAGAGAATAAGTGGTGCCAGCTTGTTGCCGAGCATATCACCACGCTTGATTCTCTGTGCTCCGGGATAACCGGCAAGACCATATTCTGTGGCGAGTACGTGCCTGTTATCGCCGACCGGTTAAGAGAGCAACTCCAGCAGAAAGCGGTGCTGATATCTCCGATAGCCGGATTGCGCCGGGCCGGTTTTCTGGCTGAGCTGGGGATGGAGCGCTTGAAAGCCGGTGATAGTGATGACCCGGTTACTTTACAGCCGTTATACCTGCGGGGGGCAGCAATTACCCAGGCCAAACACCGCTAATAAAGAGACTTTAGAGAAAGGAGTTTTATTTAATGGAGAAATGTTTAGTTCTGATTAAGCCTGATGCTATACAGAGAAGGTTAGCCGGCACCATTATCAGCCGTGTGGAGGGGCAGGGGCTCAAGCCGGTAGCGCTTAAGATGCTACACCTGAGTAAAGCTCTGGCGGAAAAGCATTACGCAGTTCATGCCAGCAAACCTTTCTTCAAAGACCTGATAGACTATATTACCTCTACGCCGATAGTGGCTGTCGTTTTCGAGGGGGAAGGGGTGGTAGAGGTAATTCGAAAAATGATGGGAGCTACCGACCCGGCCAAGGCTGAACCGGGCACCATCAGGCGTGCTTTCGGCTTGGATATTCAGCGCAATGCCGTGCACGGTTCCGATTCGGTAGAGACCGCCGAAAAGGAAGTCGAGCTGTTCTTCAACAAAAACGAAATTTTCGATTATTGAATTCTGACGATAGGAATAGCCTGATTCCACAGCTGGTCCAGCTGGTAGTATTCCCGCTCGGACAGAGTAAAGATGTGGACGACAATATCACCGAAATCGAGCAGCATCCATCCCGATTCCGGTGTGCCTTCACGGTGGTAGGCGAGAATGCCCTCTTTCTTCAAAGCCTGCTCTACTTCTTCGTAGATAGTCTTGATTTGCCTGTCGCTCTCGCCGCTGCATATCACAAAAAAGTCGGTAAAGCTGCATACCCCGCGGGCATCCAGCAGAACGATGTCGCTGGCCTGCTTATCGCTGGCGGCTTCTACTATCCTGTGAGCTGCAGCTAATGTTTCCAGTCCTCAAGTCTCCTGCTGTCTAATCTCGGCATCTAAATTATACCATATGAATACATGTTTTAATCTTAACGAGATTTTAATATTCGCTTGCTATGATATAGGTAAAAGTTAATGATAGAGGAAGGAGGTGAAGCAAAATGTGGTGGAGCAAGAAGTTTATCATTGTTGCGCTGCTAGTTGTGGTGGTGGTGCTCGGGAGTACGGCGGGGATAGTCCTCGCCCGGGCCGGAAGCGGAACTACATCCGGAGTGGTTACCCAGAACGCAGACAATGCCAGCCAGTCAAAAACACTGCTGGCCCGAGTTGCTATCATCCTGGGTATCGACCAGCAGAAACTTGAAAGCGCTTTCACCCAGGCTCAGAAGGACATGCGGAATGAGGCTCTGGACAAGTATCTGCAGAACCTGGTAACACAGGGCAAGATAACCCAGGAGCAGGCTGACAAGTTCAAGGCGTGGGAGCAGGCAAGACCGGATGTGCCGCTTCCCGGTGGGGGCTTCAGGCACTTTGGAGGGCGTGGTTTTTACGGCGGCAGGAGATAGGCTCTAAGCGAAACCCACCTGGTCTGGCGGGAGAGGGGGGATTTCCCCCTCTCCTTTTTTGGGCAGCAATCATAACAATTTCTTAACATTTGCGTTATAAGATTATAAAATAGAGATATTGGGAAATCATCGATGGAGTTAAACGGTGGCTGGTAGAAGAGTCCTGGTAGTCGACGATGATGTTAAGACGGTGGAACTGGTCAAGCTCTACCTGGATAGAGATGGCTACAGGGTTCTTACTGCCTATGATGGTTTTACAGGGTTGCGTCTGGCTCAGGAGAACCACCCTGACCTTATTGTCCTCGACCTGATGTTGCCCGGTATCGGTGGTCTTGAAATCTGCCGCCGGCTCAGGGCTGAGTCCGATGTACCGATAATCATGCTCACTGCCAGGACTACGGATGAAGATAAGCTAGCTGGTCTGGGTTTAGGGGCGGATGATTATGTGAGCAAACCATTCAGTCCCCGGGAGTTGGCGGCCAGGGTACGGGCAGTGCTCAGACGCTTGCCTGGAGAACGTGGCCCGGAAGAGGTCAAGCGTGGCAGCCTTGCCTTGAATTTCCTCAAACAGGAGGCATCTCTTTCCGGTAAAATTTTAAGTCTGACTACAATTGAGTTTAAATTGCTGGGGGTCCTGGTCAAAGAGCCGGGCAGGGTTTTCAGCCGGGCGGAGCTTATCGAAATGGCCCTCGGCTATGATTTTGAAGGATTTGACCGCACTATCGATGTCCATATTCTTAACCTTCGTCGGAAGCTGGAATCGGACCCTACTCATCCCAAGCATATCAAGACGGTATACGGAGCTGGCTACAAGTTCTCAGAGGTGCCGGGTGATACATAGTTTTCGGTTTCGTCTGCTCGTGGCTTTCATTCTGGTAATTTTGGTGACTATCGGCACCATATCCTTCTTCGTTGGCCGGAGCAGCGGCAGTGAAATCCAGCAGTACGGGCAGCGCAGCGAAGAGATGCGTTTCAGGAGAATGGACTTCGAGCTAATCCGTTATTACCGAGGGAACGGAAGCTGGGAAGGCATTCAACCCTATATCGAGCAGTGGGGTAGTCTCTACGGGCACCGGATTATAGTGACTGATGCCGGCGGGATGGTAGTGGCTGATTCTGAGGCAAAGCTGCTGGGAAAACAGTACCGGTCTGATATACCGGGTAGACGCCTGTCACCACCCTGGGAAATAGATACCCCGGGGATTCTCTATATCAGTCCTGAATCATCGGCCGGTTTTCCTTCACCGCTGAGTCTCTCCCAATCGATAAATCGTTTTCTCCTCTGGGGAGGCTTACTGGCCGTTGCCATTGCTCTGCTAATTACTTTCCTGTTGTCCCGGCATATTTCCGCCCCGATAAAAGCTCTTTCCTTTGCTGCCAGGCGGCTGGGGCAGGGAGATTTGTCACAGAGGGTACAGTTCGAAGATGGGGGTGAAATGGGGGAGTTAGCACAAACTTTTAACTCCATGGCTGGCGACCTGGAGCGGACGGAGAAGTTACGGCGGAACATGGTAGCCGATGCTGCCCATGAGCTGAGGACTCCCCTTTCTAACATCCGTGGTTACCTGGAAGCCATCAGTGATGGAGTGGTGGCGCCGGATACGGCTACCATTCACTCTCTCCAGGAAGAGGCCGTTCTTCTTTCGCAACTGGTCGACGACCTTCAGGAGTTAGCCCTGGCTGATGCCGGTGAACTGAAAATGATACTCCAGTATGAAGATATTTCGGAATTGGTTTCCCATGCTGTGGCCGGAGTAAAAGCCCAGACGGCACTAAAAGGGGTGTCGTTATCGGTAGATATAACTGGTAAGCTCCCTGCGGTTAGCGTTGATTCCCGGCGGATTAACCAGGTTATGCGTAATCTTCTGGATAATGCCCTGACGCACACGGCGCAGGGAGGCACAATAACGGTGACGGCCAGGCAGATGGCGAATCATCAGCTAGAAGTGGCTGTCGTCGATACCGGTCAGGGAATTCCGGCTGAGGACCTGCCTAACATCTTTGAGCGTTTTTACCGGGTGGACAAATCCCGTACCAGGGTTACCGGCGGCAGTGGTCTGGGACTTACCATTGTCAAAAGACTGGTGGAGGCTCATGGCGGAAA
>JACQOM010000223.1 GCA_016202525.1 Chloroflexota bacterium
ATGTCAAGGGATAAGTTGCCCACATAGATGTTCATATCCGCCATCCTTCTTTAAAGTGGGCCACAGTTGGCCAGTTGGTCGCTAATATCCGGACTAATGACTCTGCGGAATCATTGATTTATCTTTGCGTATCAAGCAGAGGTAAAAGGAAAAGGATTAGTATCTTCTGCCCCGGTCTCTATCAAATCCGCCACCGCCACCGCCACCACTTCTCCTGCCTCCACCCCCATAGCCACCTCCGCCTCTATCCTCTGTACGAGGCCGAGCAGCACTAACATTAAGTGTCCGGTCCTTCAAACTCTTACCGTTGAGACCGGTAATAGCCGCCTGGCCTTCCGAGACAGATGGCATCTCCACAAAGGCAAATCCCTTGGACCGTCCGCTAAACTTGTCAGTAATGATACTTACCGATTCAACCTTGCCGAAAGCAGAGAATTCCGTCCTTAATTCCTCTTCAGTTGCGTCAAAAGATAGGTTACCTACATAGATTTTCATCGTTTGCCTCCCTTTCTTGAATAGTACTTTGAAACCGCTACAACCCAAAACCCCATGTTTTGCCTCACACGGTTGACCTGCCAACGAAATAATGCCCTAAATATTACAGAAGCATGCGCAGGCCGGAATTACCAGCCCACGCATGCTCCAGGTCAAGCCAAACTTACCGGCTGACTTTAGCCACTTTACGGTAGCAATCGCTACAATACACCGGCTTGTCACCACGCGGTTCAAAAGGTACTTCAGTATCTTTACCGCACTGAGCACACTTTACCGGGAACATCTGCCGTTGGGGTCTGTTGTAGCTAGAGCCACTGTTTCCATAGCGCTCTGCTTTCCTTGCTTGCCGACAAGCTGGACAGCGTTTGGGCTCATTAGTATAGCCCTTAGACTGGAAGAATTCCTGGTCATCGGCGCTGAAGGTGAAGGTAGCGCCGCAATCGGAACACTGGAGCGATTTGTCTTGAAAACTCATCAGATGACCTCCTCTCTTAAAATTCAGTTAGAGTTGGTCACCCGATACTTGCTGGACCTAGGACTAAAGAGTATGCGATAACCTAAACCTAAACTGTTAATATTATTATAGCACTGCAATCCCTGCTATGCAAGTGGTAGTAGGATGACACATTTACCGATTTGCCGTGCATGATTCCATCATGTTATATTTACTGCTGCCCACTTACACAACCATCCGGTTCTCTAAAGAAGAAGAGGCAAAGTGAAGATAATTATAGCTCCTCAGAGCTTTAAGGGTAGCCTCAGTGCGCGGGAAGTAGCCCGGGCAATAGCCACGGGCATCAAACGCGTTCTGGTTGATGCTGAGACCATCATGGTCCCGCTAGCGGATGGTGGGGAGGGTACCGTTGAGGCGATAACTTACGCCACCCGTGGTCAAATTATGTCGGCAGAAGTAACAGGGCCTTTTGGTGATAGAGTTACCGCTGAATGGGGAATCCTGAGTGATGGGGTCAGCGGGGTGGTTGAGATGGCAACGGCATCAGGAATTACCCTGGTACCTCCGGTGCGCCTGAATCCACTGGTCGCTACTACCTACGGCACCGGAGAGTTAATTCAGGCGGCCATTGATGCTGGCTGTCGCAAGCTCATTATCGGTATCGGCGGTAGTGCCACCAACGATGGTGGCGCCGGCATGGCGCAGGCCATCGGGGTAAGGTTACTGGATGAGAAAGGTAATGAGCTTCCACGAGGTGGAGCCGCATTGATTAATCTAAACCGGATAGACATCTCCGGATTAGACTCACGGCTGGCCGATTGCGAGGCGATTGTTGCCTGCGACGTTACTAACCCGCTCTGCGGTGAAAATGGATGCTCCAAGGTCTACGGTCCACAAAAGGGGGCTACCAAGCAGATGTGCCAGCAACTAGATGAAGCACTGGCAAACTACGCTGAGGTAATCAAAAGAGACCTGGGCATTGATGTCATGGATATGCCCGGAGCCGGGGCTGCCGGAGGACTGGGCGCCGGACTAATAGCTTTCCTGAATGCCAGGCTGGCACCAGGCATAGAGATAGTCAGTGAAACGGTAGGACTAACCGACTATCTTAAAGACGCATCCCTCGTTTTCACCGGTGAGGGTAAAATGGACTCGCAAACACTATTCGGCAAAACAGTTGCCGGGGTGGCTGCTAGGGCAAAGGCTTTCCGTGTTCCAGTGGTCGCCATCGTCGGCGAATTAGCCGGTAATTTTCAGAACCTCAGTCACTATGGAGTAGATGCGGCAATAAGCAGTGCCCCCGGCCCTATCACCCTGGAGAAATCTATGGCTGATGCGGAGAGATTAATCACCGATGCCGCCGAGCGGGCAATGAGATTAATTTTAATCAAGATGAAAAAATAGTAAGGCTGTAACGCTTTTCTCACCATTTTGCCACCAATAGTTGCCATTTAGATTGGAAATTAGCTTGAATAAGAGTGATTTAATAAAGAGCCCGGGTTTATATGGTTGGGTTATTCTGGCTGTGGCTTTTGTTATTATGGTGGTGGGCTATGCGGTCAGAAACACCTTCTCTGTTTTCTATCCCGCAATCGTGGATGAATTCGGATGGAGCCGTGGCAACACTGCGATAATGTTTTCTATCTCCATCATTGTTTATGGCGTGGTAGCTCCTGTAGCCGGTAATCTGATGGATAGGTTTGGTCCCCGCTTGGTCTTCCCGATTGGCGCCACGGTTATGGGCGCGGGACTTGCCCTATGTAGCCTAGCAAGGACGCAATGGCAGTTCTATCTGCTCTACGGTGTCATTGTGGCAGCCGGTCTGAGCATCATCGGGTGGACGCCCTGTATTGCTCTGGTGTCAAAATGGTTTGTTAACCGGAGCGGAATGGCCTTCGGCATCCTTGCCGCTGGTTTCGGTGCCAGTCTGGTATCAGCTTCCATCGGGCAGTTCCTGATTTCCAACTTCGGTTGGCGTACTTCTTATGTTGTCATTGGCGTCTTTGCCGCTGGTCTGATTATGCCGCTAGCGATCATATTTATGCGGAATAGCCCTCAAGAAGACCGTCCCCTGCCAGATGCGGCGTCAGAAATAGCCAATGAGCACCAAGCTGTAACTGTCGGTGCTGACGGATTCAATGATTTTGCGACTAAATGGCGTGCTACCGACTGGACGTTAGTCAAAGCTTTACGAACCTACCGGTTCTGGCTGCTCTTTTTTATCAGTTTTTCGGCGCTGGGCATTGGTGAGCAGATTGCCATAACACATCAGGTCTACTTTTACAAAGATGTGGGCTTCACTCCGATGACGGCCGCTGTTATTTACAGTGTATTCGGTATTGCCTTTGTTATCGGCGGCATTGCCAGCATTCTCTCGGACCGTCTGGGACGCGAAAACGTTTTTGTCGCCGGTTGCTTGCTCGGTGTTGCTGCTGTCTCCCTGCTTTTCTTCATCAAAGATATGTCACAACCATGGTTGCCTTTTCTGTCTGCCTTTGGCTTCGGGCTGGGTTTGGGAGTGGTCGGTCCGGTACTCGGAGCCGTTGGAGCGGATTTGTTCCAGGGGAAATCCTTCGGTCTCATCTACGGCGCTATAACGATAGGCTTCTCAATGGGTGGTGCTATCTCCCCATGGCTAGCCGGGTTTATTCATGATAGGACGGGTAGTTACTTCACAACTTATTGCGTGATGCTGGTCGCTATGCTAATAGCAGCGGTATTTATGGTATTGGTGGCTCCGCGGAAGATAAGGCGAACCCGAGGGTAGTTCTGGATAAGCATCTCCTTTTCACCTCTTGAATACTGGATTTAGCGAGAGAATTTAATACCGGTATGGAGTGTTCACTTGGGAAAAAGTCATGATTCTAACTTTACGAACAATGGACTGAAGATACGCAATGCTCGTTCTAACGAATTGACGCAAGTATCGCTACTGCTGAGAGATGCCTACCAGCAATATCAGAATTCCTTTCCTCCAGTCGCCTGGAGATTCTATCTCGAAGATATCATGGATGTGCGTAGTCGGTTGAACGCGTCCGAATTGGTCATAGCCGAATTGAACGGGCGCCTGGTTGGAGCAGTCACATTGTATCTGGACGGGGCGCATTCACAGCAGAGTTGGCCTGAGAACTGGGCAGGCATTCGTTTGCTAGCGGTTCACCCTAAGTACCGGGGACTTGGTATCGGTCATGCCCTTATGGAAGAATGTATTCGTCGGTGCCGTGCGCGGGGCATCACTACAATCGGCTTACATACCACCCGGATTATGGACATCGCCCGTGATATGTACGAACGGATGGGATTCGTACGCGTGCCAGAATTCGACTTTCACCCTGCACCTGAGCATGTCGTCATGGCTTATCGTCTCGACCTCCGCAACTCGAATAGCCGGTAGTACCGTGGTGGGCGGTACTTGACGATAGACAGAACTTTTTCCCTGGCTTTCAATATACCGTAACCGTTCGAATCTCCTTGCGACAATAGAAAAGTTGGCCGATGCGCCTTGACACACCCACTCAACAGAGATAATGTAAAAGTATGAACAACATTAATAGCAACAAAAAGAAGTTGTCACCAGAACAACGTGAAGAACTACTCAGAGCGTTGAAAGCCCGTTTTGAGAAAAACATGCACCACCATAAAGGTCTTGAATGGGCTAAGGCACAAGCAAAGCTGGAAGCTAATACTGAAAAACTTTGGTCTCTCAGTGAAATGGAGAGAACCGGCGGTGAACCGGATGTTGTTGGTTACGATAAAAAGACAGGCGAATACATCTATTATGATTGTTCAGCAGAGAGTCCTAAAG
>JACQOM010000235.1 GCA_016202525.1 Chloroflexota bacterium
ATTGCCCGTGCCACCACTGGTGACTACCGTCTGTGTGCCGACCACGCTCGGCCCACTGACCGTGTAGGTAAAGGTGCCATCGCCACCGGTGGTGTTTTTGATGATCGTTAGACTGCCTACCCCTGTATCAGTGTATGTAATAGTAACGGTGTCACCCGCGGTTAGATTGCTTACTGTGGCCGTGTTGCCGCTGGTGCTGAAAGTCGATGTTCCGAGGGCGCTGGTTACTACCAGGCCAGTTTGTGTCCAGCCGGCCGGTACCGTTTCCGTAACGGAACGGCTGCCCCCGACTGAACCGGCGACCAGGCCAGCGAACGTCTGGTTGCCACTATTGCCTGATGTCGTAATATTGAAGGAGCTCGGCATACCGTTGCCCGTGGCGCTGTAGTTAAAGGTGTTATCGCCGCCAACGGTGTTTTTCACAACCACAATGGTAGCTGGCTGGACTACTGCTTCAGCCGACAAAGAGCGGTCTGTGTTGCCCAGGTTGGTACCACCGGTCCAGGAAACGAGACGAGTATGGTAAGGGGAACCACTTATCCCGCCCGCGGAATTGCCCGCTCCCCATACGGTAGCTTGACCTATATGGCCGCCCCAGGACAATACTGCCGTAGGGTTGTCCAACCAGAATGTGACGGATATTTGGGTTTCGGATTGCGCAGCAGTCAGGTCTCCCTGTGATACATATGCCATGCCGGTTATGTGACCACCGAAGAGGGTCATTTCTCGCTCGGCGGCGGGAAGGCTATTAAATGCGGCGGTTGGCTGACCGGGTACCGGAGAGCCAGTCGAACTGGGAGCCGGTATGGCGAATGTCGTTGTGTTTGAAGATATGCCAGTCACCCCTGCTGTTGGGGTGATGGTCTCCGCAGCATGCCCGAAACCGGCGTGTGGCTCCAAACGATTGTAATGAGTAATAAAGTCTATCGCGTTTTTACTGCTATTCTTTATGTCGAATCCAATCGTCAGAGTAATCGGATTACTGCTACCGGTAGGTAAATCAGTAAAAACGACGCGATATGGAATGGAGAACCCCTCCATGTAGTGCGAGTTTGATGCGCCGGCATTTCCGTTTACCCAATCGATGGGGGAAGTAGGCGAAGTCGCACTGCCATTCCTGGCCTGGTCGAGGTTGGCTTTCGCAGGTGGGTCAACAACCCGTTCGGTCGCTACAAGACCGGAGGTTAAGCCGGTAGCCTTAATGTTATAGGTGCCTGGCTTGGAGTCTGAGGCGAACGTGTATGAGTCTGTAAACCCACCGGAACCGTCAGCCGTAACGATGTGATTTTGTAATAAAACATTGTTCGGGTTTTTCAGCTCTCCCTGGTAGACCTCCACTCTTACGCTCTCGCTGGCACCAAAGTTAGAGCCAGTGATGGTCATGGTTTCACCAGGGTGATACTTGTCTTGATTGGTGGTGATATCGGCACTCGCAGCCAGAGCTGGCGTGACTGCCGGTAACACCAGACTAAGTGCCAGCACCGCTGCTGTTAACACGTAAAATATCTTTTTCTTCATTTATCTTTCTCCTTTACTCGGTTCCACCCTACCACCCCTCAAGTTAGTGGGCATAGTGGTTTGGCTTATATTTATCATTATCCGAACTCTTCCACCTCCTCTAAATCAGACTTCATTTCTTTGACTCGACTTTCCGGCCCTATTATTTCTACTTGTGAATAGAATTAACATGACACGCTTGTCATGTGGCGTAAACTTTATTTTATGACACTAAAGTATCAAATGTCAATAGTCAAATTTATTACAAATCTATAACATCTACTCGACTTTTCGGCTGTGTTCTTGTATACTAGAGAGTGACCCAACATATTTTGTCATGAGAACGTAAACACTTCACTTTATGACACTAAAGTATCAAAGACGGGTCTGTCTAAGCGAAGGAGCTATGTCGGTGGTCAATGGGGAGGGGAAAATGGATGATTGGACTTTTATTACCAATCATGGGGCGGTGCTGGTGACCATCACCAAGCACGGGAAAGTTAGAGCGGCTGATATTGCTCTCGAACTGGGGCTATCCGAGCGCACCGTCCGCCGGATTATTAGCAACCTTACGGCGGAAGGGTACATCAATAAGAAGCGGGAAGGCAAAGTTAATCAATATCAGTTAAATACAGAACTTCCATTGCGGCGTCCCGGAATGCAAGATGTGAAGATTCGGGACTTGATAGAAACTATCTCGTCAGCGACAGGAAAACGCCGGTTTTAGCCTTGTGAGATTATTGAACATTCAGAGAGAACTGGAGCAGGGGATAGAAGACTTGGTCGGTACTAATCACCCCCTCCCCAAAAGGCGTTTCCACCAGGGCACTCTATCGCCGAACCCCTCCACCACGAAGGAATGCTCACACTTGCCACAGCGCCAGACACGGGACTTCTTGTTGTAATAGGTGTTGGCACTGCCGCAGCGGGGACAGGTCGTCCTTATTTTTCGGGCGGTTTCCTTGTCCATCCGCTTCCAGTATTCGTCATTCCAGCCGGGGCGAACAGGCATTATAACCCTCCCTGAAAATCATAAATACCCTTTAATTTTTTCTGCCAGGCTGCCAGTCATACCTTTGGCCGAGGCTATCTCGGCTACGGATGCCTCCCTGATTGCCTGTACCGAGCCGAACTGCCTGAGCAGAGCGCGCTTACGCCTGGGACCGATACCGGGGATAGTATCCAGCGCTGAGGCAAAAGTCCCTTTCTTATGCAATCGCTGGTGATAGCCCAGGGCAAAGCGATGTGCCTCATCCCGGAGACGCTGCAGCAATTGTAAGCCCGGGGAACTGCGGGGCAAAACGACAGGCTCTTTCTGCTGCGGTAGAAAAATCTCCTCATTTTCCTTAGCTAAGCCTATGGCCGGTAGCATTTCAGCACCCATTTCCCGCATCACATCCAGGGCGGCATTGAGCTGTCCCTTGCCACCATCGATGAGGACAAGGTCGGGAAGCAGCGACCAGGTCGTCGGGCCGGAGACATTATCAGTCTTGACACGTCTGAAGCGCCGACCGAGCACCTCTTGAAGCATGGCGTAATCGTTAGCACCCGGCACCGTTTTAATGCGAAAGCGCCGATAATGAGACGGTTTTGGCTTGCCGTTTTCGAAGACCACCATGCTACCTACCGCCGCCGTGCCCTGGATATTGGAAATATCATAGGCTTCCATACGGACAGGCAACCGGGGCAGTCGCAGCTCTTTCTGTATCTCAGCCAAAGCGGCCTCTAGCGCCCGGGGAGTCGCCAGTTTAATCTTGAGCTGTTCGAGTCCCTGCCTGGCATTTTCAGCGACAATCTTGACCAACTGCTTTTTACTACCCCGGCTCGGCACCTGAATATCGACCTTCGACCCCCGCCGGCTTTGCAGCCAGTCTTTGAGCACGCTCATATCTTCCACCGGATACTGCAGCAATAAAAGCAGCGGCACATAAGGGCTGGAGCTATAAAATTGCTTAACGAAGTTATTCATAATTTGCTGTGGCTCTTCATGCTGTGTACCCTGCAGGACAAAACTCTCCCGTCCAATCAGTTTACCGCCGCGGACAAAGAAAACCTGGACACAGGCCTGGTCTTTATCCTGGGCAAAGGCAATAACATCCTGCTCACCTTTAACCGTGGCGGCGATTTTCTGTCCTTCGATAACCCGGCTGATAGCCTGGAGCTGGTCTCGCAGCGCCGCCGCTTTCTCAAAATCCAGGGACTCAGCCGCTTTTCCCATTCTGTCCTCAAGCTCATGGACGACTAATTCCTGTTTCCCCTCTAGGAAAAGGACGACCTGCTTTATCACTTCGGCATAGCCGGCCTGGTCCACGGCACCGATACAGGGCGCGACACAAAGGTTCATATGATATTCCAGGCAGGCGCGGGGGTCGGCGCCGGTAATAGGTTTGGTGCAGGAGCGGAACGGGAAGATGCCCTTGAGAACCTTGAGTGTCTGGCGCACCGACCGGGCGCTGGCGAAGGGGCCGAAGTAACGCCCGCCGTCCTCTTCCACACGGCGCGTAAAATAGAGCCGGGGCCAGTCTTCATTAAGGGATATTTTTAGATAAGGAAAAGTCTTATCGTCTTTGAGGCGGACGTTGTAGCGTGGGTGATGCCGCTTGATTAAGTTCAGCTCAAGGATGAGAGCTTCCTGCTCCGACGATGTGACAAAAAACTCGAGGTCATGGACTCTGGCTACCAGCCGTTGGATTTTCGGGGTGAGTTCCTGTCTCGACTGGAAATATGACCGGACCCGATTGCGTAGACTGGATGCCTTACCGACATACAGGATAGTCCCTTCGGCATCTTTCATCAGGTAGACCCCCGGGCTGGTCGGTAGTTGTTTTAGTTGTTCAGCGATAAGACTGCTGGTCAATCCACTATCACCCCATTTTGTTTATAAACGCCCTCTAGGTAAATTATATCCTCTTTAGGGTAATGGGGAAAATAGTCTGCAGTAATTGAGCAAGAGCCTAATGTTTTTGCCAGCTAAATTTCCCGGTTCAGGTTAGCTAGAAATTCGACGTTGGTCTTCGACTTGCGCAAGCGCTCCAGGACCCGTTCGGTGGCTTCAGCATAGTTAGGTGAATCAGAGGAAATCATCGACACCATGCGGCGCAGTAACCAGACCTGCTTGATGGTGTCTTCTCCGAGCAATAGCTCTTCCCGCCGTGTGCCGCTGCGCGGAATATCAATTGCCGGGAAGGTTCGACGTTCTGCCAGGCGGCGGTCGAGATGGACTTCCATGTTACCCGTGCCTTTGAACTCCTCGTAGATGAGGTCATCCATACGGCTGCCGGTATCAACCAGACAGGTAGCGATGATGGTCAGACTGCCGCCTTCTTCCGTATTGCGCGCCGCGCCGAAGAAATGTTTGGCGGGGTAGAGGGCCGCCGGGTCGATACCACCGGACAGGGTACGTCCGCTGGAGGGCATTGCCAGGTTATATGACCTGGTGAGACGGGTGATACCGTCAAGAAGAATGAACACATCCTTACCGCTTTCCACCATACGCTTGGCCCTCTCCAGCGCCAACTCGGCAACACGGGTGTGGTTCTCCACCGGCTCGTCGAAGGTGGCGCTGATGACCTCGCCCCTGACCGACCGTTTCATGTCGGTAACCTCTTCCGGTCGTTCGCCGACAAGGCACACCATCAGGTGAAGGTCATCGTAGTTAGTGCTGGCACAGTTAGCGATAGATTTGAGCAACATCGTTTTACCGGCTTTCGGCGGCGATACGATTAAGCCACGCTGTCCCCGGCCAATAGGAGCAATAAGATTAATCAACCGGGCAGCCAGGTCATTGGACGGGGTTTCCAGGTTAATCAGCTTATCGGGGAAGGTGGGGGTAAGCCCACCGAAGTGGGGCCGGTTCTTGGCTAACTCAGGGTTGAGGTCGTTAATCGCCTCGACACGGAGCAGGCTGAAGTATTTCTCTCCAGCCCGTGCCGGCCTGCCCTGCCCGCCGACCATATCACCATTACGCAGGCCGAAACGCCGTATCTGGGACTGGGAGACATAGATATCGGTCGAGCTGGGCAGCAGAGTGCCGTTCCTCAGGAAACCATAGCCATCAGTCATGATTTCCAGAATTCCGCTACAGAAGGCATTGCCTTCCTGCTCGGCATTTGCCTGAAGCAGGCGCATCATGATGTCCTGCTTGCTGAGGTCGGCACCATTAGCAATACCCAACTCCTTACCCATTTCCAGCAACTCTTCTTTTGTCTTACTCTCCAGTTGATTCATGTCCATATTTAATCGCTCCCTAGTTTTTACTATTATAAATTTAGGAATAGTCTAACAGCCGGGATTTAAACTTTCTTCTACCGATGGCTTTCAGACGGCTAAAACTATTTCCGTGACACACGCTTCCCGTCAGCCAGAAAACGACTGACGCCAATATCGGTCAGCGGGTGCTGTATCATCTGCGCCAGCACATTGTTAGGAATAGTAGCAATATGCGCCCCGGCCTTGGCGGCCGCAATACAATGCTCAGGGTGACGAATACTGGCAGCAATCACTTCGGTGTGTATCTCCGGATACTTTTGAAAAACATCGACAATATCTCTGACTACCTGCATACCATCATGCCCGATATCATCCAGCCGACCGACAAAGGGGCTGACATAGGCGGCGCCGGCCCGCGCCCCGAGAATGGCCTGGTTCAGTGAGAAACACAGGGTGAAGTTCACCTTAATGCCCTCTTTAGCCAGGGTCGAGGTTACTTCAAGTCCCTCGGTAGTTGCCGGGATTTTAACCACGATATTAGGCGCCCAGGTAGAGATTTGCCGCGCCTGCTCAATCATCGGCTTCACACCCTCCACCAGCACCTCGACTGAAATCGGCCCCGGGACGATGGAGCAGATTTCCTTAATGGCGGCAGCGTAGTCGGCGACTCCCTCTTTGGATACCAGGCTGGGGTTAGTGGTAACACCACTGATAACGCCGAGCTTTACTGCCTGTTTAATCTGGTCGATATTGGCTGTGTCCAGGAAAATACGCATTCAATCCTCGTCGAAACGGCTACTTATAGTCAGGCGGAAAGGGGCAATGATGGCTGAGCGCCCTCCCGCAATACATTCTTGGCAACGCCGATAAAATCACGGAACATGGGATGGGGGTGGCCGGGACGGGAACCGAATTCAGGGTGGCACTGGCAACCTACCATCCACGGATGGTCAGTCAACTCACAGTACTCTACCAGTTTACCGTCAGGAGAAAGACCGCTAAAGACCATCCCTGCCCCCTCCAACTGGTCGCGAAACTTGTTATTGAATTCATAGCGGTGCCGGTGACGCTCATAAACCAGGCTCTTCCCGTAAGCCGCCGCCACATGGCTGCCATCGACCAGCCGCGAGGGATAGTCACCAAGACGCATTGTCTTGCCTTTATCTTCAATGAATCTCTGTTCGGGAAGCAGGTCGATGACCGGATAGGGGGTGTCCGCATTAAACTCGGTGGAATTCGGTTCGGGTGAATCAAAAACATGCCGGGCAAACTCAATCACCATAACCTGCATTCCCAGGCATAGCCCCAGGTAAGG
>JACQOM010000230.1 GCA_016202525.1 Chloroflexota bacterium
GCACTAAATTCTAAACTTTAGAATTTAGAAATTGTGATTTAGGATTTTACGGAAGGGGGTGGAGTTGTTGAAAATGGACTATCAACCTATCGAGTGGCTGGGCGACCGGGTAAAAATCATTGACCAGACCAGACTGCCGGGAAAAGAGGTTTATCTGGAACTCAGCCGTTACCAGGACATCGCCTCAGCCATCGTAGAATTGAAAATTAGGGGGGCCCCGGCTATCGGGGTAGCTGGTGGCTATGCCGCGGCTCTGGGCGCCCTGAAAATTAAAGCAGCCAGTAAAAAGAAGTTTCAGGAAAGCTTGCGGAGTATCATCGCCGCTATCGGCGCTACCCGGCCCACCGCCCGCAACCTGTTTCAGTCGCTCGAGCGCATGCAGCGGGTCTCGGAAGCCGGCACAGAGGTGGAACAGATTAAAACGGCGCTGGTCGCTGAAGCTATCAAAATACACCAGGAAGAGTCTGAAGCCACCGAAAAGCTCAGCCGGTACGGCGACGAATTGTTAAAGGACGGATTTACCGTGCTGACCCACTGCAATACGGGACCCCTGGCGACTACCGGCTACGGCACGGCCCTCGGTGTCATTGTTCGGGCGAAGGAACAGGGTAAAAAGCTCAAGGTGCTGGTGGATGAGACCCGTCCCCTGCTGCAGGGAGCGCGGCTGACTACCTGGGAGCTAAAGAAGGCTGGTGTTCCTTTCCGGCTGATTACGGACTCCATGGCCGGCTATTTTATGAACCGGGGGGAAGTTAGCTGCGTTATTGTTGGTGCCGACCGTATTGCTGCCAACGGTGATACCGCCAACAAGATTGGCACCTACTCTCTGGCGGTGCTGGCTAAAGAGAACGGCATTCCCTTCTATGTGGCGGCTCCCACTACTACCATCGACCTCTCCCTGTCCTCCGGTAAGCAAATCCCCATCGAGCAGCGTAAGGCGGTAGAAGTAACCCATGTCCAGGGGGTAAGCATTGCCCCGGAAGGTATTGAAGTTGAAAACCCCGCCTTTGATGTTACCCCGGCCAAATACATCACGGCCATCATCACCGAGCGTGGTATAATTAGAAAACCGTTTGGGGAGGGGATTGGGAAGACTGCTTATGGGGAACGATGACGACTAGTTGGTATTATGACTACTATGAAAAAGATGCGTTTCCGCATCAACAAAAGCTGTGCGAAGCTGTAGAGTGGACAAAATGTAATTTAGATGGTCAAAGATTAGTGCCCACTACTCTAATTAAACTACTGCCTGACGGCACTAAATCACAGATAAAAACTATGAAGCTAACGGGGCAGACAGCCAACCCTCTAACAATCCGCCTACTTGCTCTTCGAGAAGCACTCAGTAAGTTGGAAAAGAGTATTAATCCACTGCGCGAAATAATTAAGACACAAGCACAGAAGCAACTTGAAAAAGGTAGAATTTTTGGCATGGGGGGAACCTTCATAACGAAAAGTAATGAACTAAAAACCGGTGGTGCACCTGTTGAGCTAATCAGAATTCCTGGAAAGAGGAAGCCTATAGAATTTCATCATGATACTGTACATCTTTCCTTGTATGAATTCTTTACTAATTGCGGTAGCGTTCTGGATCGACTAGCTTATGAAGTAAATCGGTTATATGGATTACCAATCAAGATGATAGATTGGCCAAAACTTACAGATACAAGTCAAGGTAAAGATAAGAATTGGGAAGCCCTAAACTCCAAAGATGCTAAGTTGGCAGGTTTTATTAAGAATTGTACATCACAATTCGCTAAAGCACTTGGCTACCGAAATAGGTTAGTACACGATGGTATAATCAGGGTTGAAGTAAATGTTCACCTCTTCTCAGGAGTAAATATCATGTTGGCCGAAGACTGCAACAACGATATAAGTCCAATGAATGTAGATGCCGTAAATTTTTGCGAACGGACAAAGGCAGATGTATTGAAGTTATTAGATGGAAGCTATGAGCTAATGTTTCAGCATTTGCAAAGTTATGGCAAACCACCTTGGTAATTTTAAGCTAGTCTTCCCTCTCCCCTTGTTAAGGGGAGAGGGATAAAGGGTAAAGGGTAAAAGTATGAAGGAAAATGAGAAGAAAATCACCGAGCTTACGGTAGAAGACTTGAAAATCATCATCGATGACATTGTCGATGAAAAGTTCCTGGAATGGTTCGGTGATCCTGATGAGGGGTTGGAATTAAAACCAGAGGTCATAAGAGGACTAAGAGAATCCATGAGGCGAATTCGCGACGGCAAAGAAAAGCTTATACCCATGGAAGAAGTTCTGAAAGATATCGCTAAGAAGAAACAGAAGGAGTAGCTATATGCCACAAGCCAAAGCTAAAATCGGGGTCATCGGTGGGACGGGACTTTATGATATCGAGGGGCTGACGGAAATCGATGAAGTTGACATAAAGACACCATTCGGCAAGCCCAGTGACACCATTGTCGTCGGCCGGCTGGAGGGGATTGGAGTCGCCTTCCTGCCCAGGCACGGTAAGGGGCACCGCATTTTGCCTACCGAGCTGCCGGCGCGGGCTAATATCTACGCCCTGAAATCGCTGGGGGTGGAGCACATTATCGCCATTTGCTCGGCGGGCAGTTTCAAAAAAGAGCTTAAGCCCGGCGACCTGCTGATTCCCGACCAGCTTATCGACCGCACCCGTGGGCGCACCAGCACCTTTTTTGGCGATGGCATCGTCGCTCATATTCCCTTCGCCGAACCCTTTTGCCCGGTATTGGGCCAGGTCTTATATCAGTCGGCCAAGGATGCCAGTGCCAGCGTCCATCCTAAAGGGACGATGGTTGTCATGGAGGGTCCCGCCTTCTCCACGCGGGCGGAATCGAGGCTTTACCGCTCCTGGGGGGCGGACATTATCGGCATGACGGCTCTGCCTGAAGCCAAGCTGGCACGGGAGGCGGAAATCTGCTACGCTGTTATCGGTTGTGTCACCGACTACGATAGCTGGTGGGAGCCGGGTAAGCCGGTGACGGTCGATATCATTTTGGACACTCTGCGCAAGAATGTGGCTACTGCCCGGCAGATTATCAAGCTGGCTGTAGGGAAAATTCCGCAATTGCGCAATTGCGGATGTGCGTCAGCTCTGGAGACGGCGATTGTGACCGCGCCGGAGGTGATTCCGCCACAGCAGAAGCAGAAACTGGGCTTGATAATAGGCAAGTATCTAAAGTAGAAGGATTTTTTGACCTCACCCCCTTATCCCCTCTCCTGCCAGGAGAGGGGATAAGGGTTTTACTTGAGAGGGCATTTGCCATCTCAAGCTCTCCTAACCCAGATGTCATTCCGTGCTTGACACGGAATCCAGAAAACCTGCCCTCCGCTCTTGACTATCGATATGGAGTTGAAGAGAGCCTGCGCCTCTCTTATAATGTAATTCCCCCCTTCTTTTAAGAGAAAGGGTAGGGGTTCCCCATAAGGAGATGGATTTAAC
>JACQOM010000225.1 GCA_016202525.1 Chloroflexota bacterium
CCTATAAAGAGACCATCACTAAATCGGTCGAATCTGAAGGTAAATTCGTTCGTCAGACCGGCGGCCACGGGCAATTCGGTCATGTCTGGGTTGAACTTGAGCCCGGGGAGCGTGGCAGCGGTTTGGAGTTTATCAACCGTCTAAAAGGTACCGCCATACCCAAGCAGTATGTGCCGGCCGTTGAGGCGGGGATTAAAGAAGCTATGGAGACGGGGGTGCTGGCCGGCTATCCGGTGGTTGATATTAAAGCTACCCTTTATGACGGTAGTTATCATGAAGTCGACTCTTCGGAAATAGCTTTTAAGATGGCTGGCTCATTGGCGCTGAAGAAGGGCGTGACTAAAGCTGGCCCTGTCCTTCTGGAGCCTATTATGAAACTGGAAGTGGTTACGCCGGAGCAGTTTATGGGTGATGTTATCGGCGACCTCAATTCGAGGCGGGTCCATGTCGAGTCTATCGAGACGCAGGGGGAAATGGCGACTATTTATGCCCATATCCCCTTAGCTGAGACCTTCGGCTATGCAACCAGTCTCAGGTCGATGACTCAGGGTAGAGCCACTCATTCTATAGAAGTCTATCGCTATCAGGAACTGCCGGCGGCGCTTGTCGCCAAGGTTATTGATAAAGAAGGGGCAGAAAATGCCTAAACAGAAAATACGTATTAAAATAAAGGGTTTTGACCATAAGCTGGTCGACCAAGCGGCGGAACAGATTGTAGAAGCGGTGGAGCGTACCGGAGCGGTTATTTCCGGCCCGGTGCCCCTGCCGACGCATATACAGAAGTTCAGCGTCATCCGTTCCCCGTTTATCGATAAAGACTCTCAGGAGCAATTTGAAATCAGGACTCATAACCGTCTTATCGATATTATCGAGACAACTTCCAAGACGATCGATGCCCTGACCGGGCTGAACCTGCCCTCAGGGGTTGAGATTGACATCAAGTAAATATTAAAGTAGCGTGAGGTTTAAAGGAAACCGATTATGTTTCAGGGGATTATCGGGCGGAAACTGGGCATGACCCAGGTCTATAAAGACAACGGTGAAGTGGAAGGCTTGACGGCTATCGAAGCTGGGCCTTGCGTGGTAATACAGGTTAGAACGGCGGCCAAAGAAGGCTATAATTCGCTTCAGGTCGGCTTTGGTGAAGCCAAGAAACTGAAATCTCCGCAGAGGGGACATCTTAAGGGGTTGGGGGAGTTCCGCTATCTCCGGGAGTTCCGGATTGGTGATAATGAGACTGCGGCTGTCGGTGATAAAATCGATGTCAGCGTGTTTAAGGCCGGCGATAAAATCGATGTCAGCGGCGTATCCAAGAGCAAAGGTTATGCCGGGGTGGTCAAGCGCCATGGTTTTGCCGGCGGGCCCAAAACACACGGGCAGTCCGACCGGCTGCGTCATCCGGGAGCTATCGGGTCGACTACTTTCCCGGGTAGAGTCTGGAAGGGACTGCGCATGTCGGGGCACATGGGGGGCGAGCGGGTAACGGTGCGTAAGTTAGTGGTAATCGACGCTAATCCTGAGCGTAATCTCTTGCTGGTCAAGGGAGCGGTACCCGGCAACAAGAATGGGTTGCTGTTGATAAGGAAATCAAAGGGGAAATAGGAAAATGCAGGTTCCGGTTTATAGTATTACCGGCAAAAAGCTGGAAAAAATAGAGGTTAACGACCAGGTTTTTGGCGTGCCGTTTAATCAGGCGGTCGTGCACCAGGTGATGGTTGCCCAGCAGGCCAATGCCCGGCAGGGCACGGCAAGCACCAAAAACCGTAGAGCCGTCACCGGCAGTACCCGGAAGCTGTTCCGTCAGAAAGGTACCGGTTCGGCGCGGGCAGGTAGTATTACCTCGCCGTTGCGTCGGGGAGGAGGTATTCTTTTTGGCCCCACTCCGAGAAGCTACCGTCAGGAACTTACTAAGAAGATGCGCCGCCTGGCGTTAAGGTGTGTCCTTTCGGCTAAGGTTAGAGACGAGGAGTTAATGGTCCTGGAAGAGTTGAGCTTTGCCGAGCCGAAGACCCGGCAGATGGCCGAGGTTCTGGCAGCCCTGGGAGTGGATTCCTCGGCGATTATCGTTACGGCTGACCCGGAAGAGAATGTGATTAAGTCCGCCCGTAACTTACCCGGTATCAAGATAATGCCAGCCAGCTTACTTAATGTGGTTGACATTCTTTCCTGCAAGATGCTATTGATAACTGTGGTTGCCGTCCGTAAGGCCGAAAAGCTGTGGGGAGACCGGTTATCTAAAGGAGGGAGCAATGAACCTGCATGAGGTATTGCGCCGCCCGCTGATAACGGAAAAATATACCACCCTTCAGGCTTTCGGCAAATACGCTTTTGAAGTGGGGGGGCGAGCCAATAAATTGCAGATTAAGCAAGCGGTAGAGAAGGCCTTTAAGGTCGAGGTTACCGCTGTTAATGTAATGACTGTGCCCGGTAAAAGGCGCCGCCGGGGGATGCGGGAACTGACACCCCACCCCTGGAAAAAAGCGGTGGTTACCCTCAAGCCGGGGGATAAAATTGAGTATTTTGAAGGTACTTAAATGAGAGAGGAAGCTAAGTGGCACTAAAAATATATCGTCCCACCTCTCCGGGCAGACGGGGTATGACTGGCACTACCTTCGAGGAGATAACCAGAGACAAGCCGGAAAAATCCCTGCTTTTACCCCTGAGAAAGAGGGCCGGGCGCAATAGCCAGGGCAGAATAACCGTCCGTCACCGTGGCGGCGGGGCGAAACGGAGCCTCCGGATTATCGACTTCAAGAGAGATAAGACCGGCGTGCCGGGTAAGGTCGCATCTATCGAATATGACCCTAACCGTTCGGCACGTATCGCACTTATTTATTATGTCGATGGGGAGAAGCGTTATATTCTGGCTGCCCAGGGGCTGAATGTGGGTGATGTTATCA
>JACQOM010000233.1 GCA_016202525.1 Chloroflexota bacterium
CGTCAGAGGAGACACCTTCGAGTTCGAGCCAGGGTGAAGGGCACGCCGACAGGGCCCCGGCTGTGTGTTTTCCGTAGCCTGAGCCATATCTATGCCCAGGTTATCGATGATTCGAAAGGGCATACGTTGGTTTCGGCTTCGACCCTGGACCCGGAGATAAAAAGTGCGGTCGCCGGCAAGAACAAGACTGCCAAGTCTGAGATAGTCGGTTCTATGATTGCCAAACGGGCGCTGAGTAAAGGGATAGCCCGTATAGTCTTTGACCGTGGCGGCTATAAATATCACGGTAAAATAAAAGCCCTGGCTGATGCAGCTCGCAAAGAAGGCTTGAAATTTTAGGGGGATAGCGTAAAAGTAAATGGATGAATCGTCGACCAGGATAGACCCGTCTGAGCTGACACTGAGCGATAAGCTGGTCCACATCAATCGCGTGGCCAAGGTGTTGAAAGGGGGCAAACGCCTGCGTTTCAGCGCCCTGGTGGTAAGCGGTGATGGTCACGGACATGTGGGTATCGGTCTGGGTAAAGCTAATGAAGTGCCGCTGGCAATTAACAAGGCTAATGCTACTGCCAGAAGGAATTTGATAAAAGTGCCTATGGCCGGGATGACCATTCCTTATGAGGTGAATGTTAAGTTTGGGGCTGCCCGGCTTATGCTGAAACCGGCGGCGCCGGGTACTGGTATCATTGCCGGCGGCAGCGCCCGGGCAGTGCTGGAGATGGCTGGCATCAAGGATATTCTGTCGAAATCGTTGGGTAGCTCTAATCGTATCAATGTTGCCAAGGCTACGATGCTTGCTCTTAGCCAGCTCAGGAATCCGGAGGCGGAGTTGGACAGGCGTAAGGTGGTAGTAGCCCCAACTGAGACTAAAGAAAAACGTGCCCCGGCTCCGGTTGTCAGAACTGAGAGCCCGGCTATCAAGACAGAAGGTCAGGCTAAGTAGTTTACGGGAATTACATTGACCTTTTCAGCAATCTGGCTGAGGGGACAGTTAACTAATGACTAAACTAAATATTACCTTGGTCAAAAGTGGTATCGGTTATAGCAAGGACCAGAAGAGGACTTTGCAGGTCCTTGGTCTGCGCCGGTTGAACCATACCGTTGTCCATGATGATTCAGGCTCGATTCGAGGCATGATTAACAAGGTGAGACACCTGGTTAAGGTGGAGGCAAATACCGATGAAACAGAATGAACTCTCCCCGGCGGCTGGCTCCAGGAAAGACCGCAAGCGAGTTGGGCGTGGGGATGGTAGCGGACATGGCACCTACTCGGGGCGGGGTTGTAAAGGGGAGAAGGCCCGCGCTGGCCGCGGCCACATGAAGCCCGGCTTTGAAGGTGGGCAGTTGCCGCTGATTAAGCGTTTGCCGCAGAAGCGCGGCTTCGTCAATCTTTTCCGCACGGAGTACAGTGTTGTTAGTATCGAGAAGCTCAGCATCTTCGAATCGGGCAGTGAGGTAACGCCGGACAAATTATTCGCGGCCGGCCTGGTCAAATCGGCGCGGCAGCCGGTTAAGGTACTGTCCGATGGTGACATTGCTTATCCCCTGGTGGTTAAAGCCCACAAATTCTCGGCGGCGGCTAGAGCCAAGATTGAGGCGGCCGGAGGTAAGGCAGAGGAGGTGGAGTATGCGTCAGCGGCAAACCAGGCCACGGCTTCTTCAGGCAGCGATTGACGCCTTTCATCTGCCTGATTTGAGGCGTCGCATTCTAATGACCCTGGGTATTCTGGTAGCATTTCGTTTTGTGGCTCATGTGCCTCTACCAGGAGTAGATGCCAATGCCCTGAGAACGCTATTTGAGCGTAACGCATTGCTGGGCATGCTTGATATGTTCAGCGGTGGTGCCATGCGTAATTTCAGCGTGGCGGCGATGGGAGTTTATCCCTACATAACCGCCTCGATTATTATACAACTGATGGTGCCTGTTATCCCCCGGTTGCAGGCGCTGGCTCAGGAAGGGGAAGCCGGCCGGGATAAGGTCAACCAGATTACTCACTGGCTGACGGTGCCGCTGGCCGGCCTGGCCGGTTACGGTCAAATAGTCCTGCTGCGGCGTGAGGGCGTGGTGGCTAGCGCCGAAGTACTGCCCACGATAGCCATGGTTTTTGCCCTGATGGCGGGGACTATGTTCCTGGTCTGGCTGGGTGAACGTATCGATGAATTTGGCATCGGCAACGGGATATCGATAATAATTTTCGCCGGTATCGTGGCTGGTTTACCGGGGATGGTTAGTAACGGTTTTCTGACTTCGGGGCAGTTTGGCGGCTTGATTGCTTACGTTTTGCTGGCTCTGGCCACCGTTGTCGCCATCGTTATTTTTACCGAGGCACATCGGCGGATTCCAGTGCAATATGCTCGCACCGTCTTTAAGGGCAATCGCATGTATAAGCAATCAGGTGGGACGCATATCCCGTTGCGGGTAAACGCTGCCGGCATGATACCACTTATCTTTGCCATGTCGATGGTACTCTTTCCGGGGATGGTAGCCAGGTATTTTGCCGGTCCGGCTAACAACCCTAATTTCGCTAATACTATCATGAAGCTCTTTAATC
>JACQOM010000236.1 GCA_016202525.1 Chloroflexota bacterium
CTGACATTTCTGGTAGTCATTATAGTCCTCCTTGGTTTAGCGCAATGAGATACCTCATGCGCCTGTTTTTATGGGGCTTCCTTACCGTTGTCATGTTATAGAAGACTCGCGTCGTTAATATATGACATACAAAGCATGAATGATTATGACACGAGTGGTATTGTCATCCATGAATGGTATCACCGCTAAATAAAAATGTCAATATACCGCGTACAAGGTCTAACTCTTATAAATTTAAGTGTCCGGTATCGTCTTATCAAGTAGGGAGCATCCCCTTACCCCGGGTTTATCTGGTCAGCCCTAATAGGTGATGTCATCAACATCCATGACGTAAATTTGTATGACGCCTCTGTGGTCGCGGGTAGAATGAAATGCAATTTTACCTCCGCCAGGTGACCATGTCGGCTCAGTGTCATCCGCTGTATTATTGCTGAGCCGTGTTTGGTTGCTACCATCGGCGTTCATGATATAGATTTCGTAATTGCCGTCACGGTTGGACCCGAAGGCAATTTTTGTACTGTCCGGTGACCACGAAGCAAAATGGTCAAATGCTTTATTGTTCGTCAGATTTATCTGGTTGCTGCCATCGGCGTTCATGACATAGATTTCGTAGTTGCCGTCACGGTTAGAACTAAAGGCAATTTTGCTGCCGTCAGGTGACCACTTGGGTACGCTGTCTGTTGCTGCGTCATAAGTCAGCCTTATCTGATTGCTGCCATCGGCGTTCATCACGTAGATCTCGTAGTTGCCGTCACGGTCAGAATGGAAAATAATCTTTCTTCCATCAGGTGACCAGCTGGGTACACCATCCCCTGCACTATTGTTGGTCAGCCTTATCTGGTTGCTACCATCAGCGTTCATGACGTAGATTTCGTAGTTGCCGTCACGGTTAGAATAAAAGGTAATTTTGCTGCCGTCAGGTGACCAGTAGGGAAAGGAGTCCATTGCTGGGTTATTCGTCAGCCTTGTTGGGTGGCTGCCGTCGGTGTTCATCACGTAGATTTCACGGTTACCATCGCGACTGGAGTCTAGGGCGATCCTGTTACCATCAGGCGACCACGTTAGATGCAGGTCTGTTGCGATAACATTGGGCAGTTGGGTGGGTGTCTTTGGGGCCGGTGGGCTCACTTTGGGCAGCTCTATCGCTCGCGTGGTGAACTTCCACTGGGTTGACCAGCCTGAGGTGCCGTCGGCATTTGATGCATTCACCCGCCAGTAATAATTGGCACCGTAGAGCTCTGAAGTCATGTTGTAAGACGTAGCCGTTATCTCCATCCTGTCGATGAGTAGCTCGGTGAAGTCCGGGATGGGAGCGACCTGGAGCCCATAGGCAGTCGCGTTAAGTGAAGGGCTCCATTCCAGTTTAATCGAAAGGCTGTAGACGGAGCTGTCATTGACCGGCGAGCTTAGTGCTGGTGCCGCTGGGGTTAGTATGATTGGTGCCGGTGCCGGACCTGGCGCGGGTGGAGGTGGGATGACAGGCTTACTACAGCCGGTCACGGCAAGTAAAAGAAGCGTGATAATAAAGACCCCAGGAAAGGTATTCCTGCCTTTCATGGCTGCCTCCCCGGTAAACCGATGAGCAACTGGTCGTATTCCCCTTGATAACCCCTCATCTGCAAACGGTTTAGTTATTATAGGAATCAATTACAGAAAAGTCAAGAACGCGTTGTATTCGGGTATTTGTAACTTAATGCCTTGCATTAGGCACTCTCCTGAATAATACGTTTCAGGGGTTCTTTCTCATATTCCACCACATCCGCCCAGCTATGCCAGTCATATTCCAGCCCCGCTACTTGGGCGGGCGGTAACTCATTCAGAGCCATATTAGGTCTGTAGAAGTTATAGTAGACCAGCCAGCCATCAGTAAAGCGTTTCAGGGTATTCTTATCTCTCAGGTCACGCATAACCTTCGTCCGGTCTTTTAGAGAGTTATGGAAGCGTTCAATTAGTGAGGTATTCTTACCGCTACCCAATAACTTGAAGGGTGAGCCTTGCCGATGTAATGTATCAGCCCCAAAAGCAAGCTCGATTCCGTCTATATAGGCAGCCAACTTGTCAGTCACTATCACTTTGGGCGTTTTACCAGCACGTTTGGCAGCCAGTTCCATAAGCTGTTTAGCGTCTTGCGTGCTGCGTGTCGTGGTGATTCGGGAAGCCAGAAGAAAGCGGGTCTTAGCGTCAATTATGTCCCAGAATACCACGCCTTTCGGGTCTGTGCCTTTAACGTCTGTCTGGATATAAGTTTCGTCTGCTATCCACGTATCGCCTACTTTTGGATGTAAGTCTTTCGTTGCCTGGATTGCCTTGTTGGTGAACTTGTTAATCCACTTGTTTACGGCAACGTGGGATATATCGCCATCGGTCTGGTTTTCAATGTTTTCCTCTATGGAATGTAGGGACATTCCTGAGTAATATTCCTGCAAGGCATTAGCCATAAAAGAAGCTGATACCCTGTGACGTGGTAAGGCATCTGTGGTAACTCTCGGAGTAGCGTTAACCGCTACTGGCTCTGGTCTGGCTAAGTGGGACACGCCCGCAAGCCCCGTCCGTGAGCCTCCTGCTCTACTAGACCGTCCGATGTAGCGAAGCACTTTCTGCCTGACGTGTATCCCTTCGTGAACGGTTTTCACTTCGTAGTCATACCAGTTACCTGAATGTGGTGGTATCTCTTTTGCCCGTATGAAGCTCATAAATTCCTCCACTCACTTTGGCATAATCTGTAATAGATTAATATCACCTATCGCCTTCCATTCCAAATCTAATTGGTCAAGCATTTGATTCAATATTTTGGCACCTTCATTTTCTAAGCCTTCTATATAAACGCCTATCCTCGTTGCTGCTACGTTATCATTGTTTGGTAAGTGTCGAATAATACTTCTAACCACGATTGCGCTATTTAGCCCATAAGAGATAACCTTTATTCTATTTATATTTTTTCGCACAATTTCCTTTTTGCTTTTATTACAGTGAATTTTCAGCCTTTTGCGTTCTACATCTTTTACCCACGAAGTATATTTATCATCATTCAAATCCTTCTTTAACCCGTGCCCAACAAAGTCGAGTATATTACCCATTTGTTCGTAAACATCAATTGCGGGGTCAACATTTTTATCTCCAATCACCTTTTGAGTTAAACTCTTTTTGAAGCTATTCACATCAGTGCCAAAGGTCGCAATAAAAGCCTTGTGAACTCTTAAAGCTAATTCTTTTGAATATGGTTTTTTAGACTTCTCAGTCGCAATTCGTTTTTCATATGCATTTATTTCTACTAAGTCAGACTTAATATCATCGATTAAATTTGCCTTTTTCTCTAAAAATCCCCGATGTAAAAGGACACGCAATATCACTAACCCAGCTAACGCAATGGCTAGCCATAGTGCCCAACTACCCCAACCTAGCTGCCACACTGATAAACCAACAGCAGCCAGCCCAATCGGGATACCCCACTTAGCAGGGAGATATTGGGCTAACAAGGCAATCCCCGCCAATAATATGGCGTAAAAAATTTCAGATGACATTCATTACTCTCTACCTGCCTATTAGTGAGCATTATACACCTCTTTAGGCACTCTAGCAAGCTTAAGTTACAAACACCTCGTATTCGAGCGTTCTTATCAGGTTTTTCAGAGGAAATTGTTTGACGTACCGGTTAGGTAGTTTTGAATCTTAAGTGAAGGGTGTGTCGATTGCTGCCGGATGAGACATTAGATTAGTGATGAGATGGCTTCTCAGGGGCTAAGTTTCGTTCTTTAGTGCTTCTTATCAAAAAGATAACGGGTATTGCTGCTGCCGTGGTAATGGCATAAGCCAGCCAGATTGGCCGATAGCTTCCCCATGTGTCAAAAACCCAGCCAGCCAGGAAAGGTGCCATAATGCCGCAAAAAGTCCAGCCTAAAGACTGCAGCCCGCCGATAGCGCCGTAGTGTTTTAATCCGAAGTAGTCAGCGCGTATCGATGGCCATAGCGGTATCTGCGAAGAATAACCGGGGCCATACAACAGGATGAAGAGAATAAGCGTCCCTGGGCTGTATATCCAAGTGAAGACAAGCATGCCCAGGAACTGAAGTGCGGCTCCTATTGCCAGCAGGTATCTTTTATCGTACTTATCACCTACCCAGCTAAAGCCCAGCCTGCCGGTAAGACTTAAGCCGGTTATGCCCAGAATAACCCAGCCCGCTGTCTCTCTGGATATCCCGATACTGGTAAGGTAGGGCATCTCATGCACCATGATGGCACTCTGAGCAAAGCCGGTAAGAGTACCGAAGATGATTAGTATCCAGAAGGTGCGGGTGGCTATTGCCTGGCGGACGGTGAGACCCGTTGGTTCCGGCGGTTCGGCAGTCAGGATTGGAGTAGCCGTGTCTCGGACAGCATTATTCTGATGAGGCATATCTGTATCCCTGCTAGTCGAATGCCCTCGTGGTTCATGACGGTGCCGAATCACCATCCCGAGCGGTATGCCGATTGCCCACATCACCACGCCGACGATGATTAGTGTGCTGCGCCAGCCATTTTGTTCGATGAGCCAGACCAGCACCGGGCCAGCCAGTCCGGAGAAAGCATATCCGGTTGACATGATGCCCATTGCCCAGGTACGGTTTTTAGAAAACCAGCTTGCCAGAGCGACATATTGACCGAGACCCAGGCCACAGCTTGTCCCGATAGAAAGCAGCAGAAAGGAAACATAAAAAGTCAGCAGTGAGCTGGTGCGGCTCATCAGTATAAAGCCCATGCCGGATAGCACCATGCCGAAGACGACTATCTTTCTCGTCCCGATTTTATCGATGAGGAAACCAATGAGTGGTGCCATGACGCCGGACTCAAGACTGCGCAAAGAAAAGGCAAGGGCGATTTGAGCAGCGCTCCAGCCGAAGTCATCGGCTATCGGGTTGAAGAAAGCGGTAAAGCCGTAGAAGGCGGCACCGCCACAGATGAGGAACATGAACCAGGAGGCAGCTACTATCCACCATCCATAGAAAATCCTGTTAAGTGACCGCTTAATCGAGGCAAAAAAGTTCATTGTTGCCACATAATGTGTCGCATACTACGAAGCTCCAACATCAAGAGATTGTTCTGCTAACCCGGGCAGTGGCTGGCGTAAAGGTCATCTTGAGCAGCCGGGAATAGAGTCCCCCTTGCGCAGAGAGCTTCTCATGACGTCCGACTTCAACAATCCGTCCGTTGTCCAGTACGATGATACGGTCGGCATTACGAGCCGTTGACAGACGGTGGGCAATGACTACGGCCGTTCTACCTTTCAGTAATTTTTCCAGTGCTTGCTGGAGAATATGTTCACTGTACGAGTCCACATTGGCGGTGGCTTCATCCAGCAACAGAATGGCGGGTTTGGCCAGCAGGGCGCGGGCAAAGCTGATGAGCTGACGCTGCCCCATACTCAGGTTCTGCCCCCGTTCTTGCAGCCAGGTGTCATATCCCTTTTCTGTCTTGATGATAAAGTCGTGAGCACCAACCGTTCTGGCAGCGTCGACTATATCGTCATCAGTAGCTTCCAGGTTGCCGTAACGTATATTGTCCCGGATGGTGCCGGAGAACAGAAATGGTTCCTGAGGCACCAGTCCCAGTTGGCGCCGGTAGGCAGTCTGGTCAATCTGCCGCAGGTCATTGCCATCAATAAGTATCCGTCCTCTGGTGACATCATAGAAACGGGCAATGAGGCTGACGATGGTGCTTTTACCGGCTCCAGTGGGTCCCACCAGTGCCACCGTCTCTCCCGTTAAAATATGCAGGTTAATATCATGAAGGACCTCCAGTCCCGGCTCATAGCTGAAAGAGACGTCTTCAAATTTAATTTCACCTTTTAAATGAGGTACCTCGATACTTCGGGGGCTTTCCACTATTTCCGGCTTTACATCGAGAAGTTCGAAGATACGGTTGCCTGAAGCCATGGCTCTCTGGAGCTGGGTATATTCCATTGTCATGGTTCTAATCGGATCGAAGAATTCCTGTATGTAGAGGGCGAAAGCCACCAAGGTACCCACGAGAAGTGTGCCCTGCAGTACACTCATTCCACCGAAGATAATGATGAGCGACATTGCCAGTGCTACCAGTAATTCCACCACCGGCATCATTATTGCTGATAGCCTGGCTGCCTCAAGGTTGGCTTTAAAATGGGCATGGTTGACCTGCTCGAAGCGCCGGGAATTCACGTTCTCCCGCGATAGACTCTGGATAACCCGGACGCCCGAGATATTTTCCTGGAGGGCATTATTGACCGCCGATATGGCGCGTCTCACCTTGATGAAGGACTGGCGTACCCTCTTTTGCCAGAAGAATATGAATAGAAAAAGCAGGGGGATAACCGAGAGAGTGACCAGTGCCAGGTTAAAGGCCATGGCAAACATGGCTGAGACTATTGCTATCAGGGTCACAATCTCACCTGCCACCCAGAAGGCTCCGGAATCAAGGAAGTCGCCCAGTTGTTCCACGTCATTCTGGACCCGAGACATAATGCGTCCGACCTCATTATGGTCGAAGAAACTCACTGAAAGGCGCTGCAAATGGTCGAAGACCTGGCTGCGCAGACTGAGCAGGATACCCTGCCCGATAGTTGCTTCGGCCCTGATTTCGGTGTAATAGGATACCAG
>JACQOM010000228.1 GCA_016202525.1 Chloroflexota bacterium
ACTAAGCCCGATTACCCCCAGGGCTCCGGTCACGGGAGGGGTTTGGTTGGTATTTAAGCTGTTAGAGCTGCCTGTTCTACAGCACCCTGGTTTCCCCTATCGAGGTCGGCTATCGTGTATGGCAGTTTTTACCTCCATCAGAAGCTACCCAAGTCTAAGACAACAAAACCGAGAATGTGTAAAAACTAATGTCTAAGACTATAATATACTAAATACACATTTGTCAAGGCAAATCAGAGATTATTGTCAAATCGAGCAAAACCGTATATCATATAAGCGAAATATACAATCGATGAACATATAGGCGATTAATCAAACTAGTGGAGCTGGATGTCTGGCAGAACACTGAGGTACTGGCTAAGGCGCTCGGCGTAAGCCCGGTTACAGTCAGATGCTAGCCGCAGGTGCCTCAGAGACTGGGACATTTCCTTGGCTAAAACGCTATCAATCAGAAATGGATAAAAAGAAAAGTTGTCAAGAAACTGTGCCGTAAGTATAATGAATTTATGCAGGTACAAAGGCTACATGAGTGGTCACTTAGTATAGTTCAGGCTTTGGAAGTGCAGCGGCGGCTGGCATCGCAGGTATCTAGAAATAATGAACTAGCCCATCCTCGTTTTATTGCCGGAGTGGATATATCCGCCGGGAAAGCATCAGGAAAGGCTACCGGCGCCGTGGTTGTCTTGAGCTATCCCGAACTGAAAGTGGTGGAAACGAAAGTAGTACAGGGCGAGCTTGATTTTCCTTATGTTCCCGGTTTTTTGTCCTTTCGTGAGTTGCCTTTAATCTTAACGGCGTGTGAGGGTTTAACTTTTGCTCCGGACCTGTTCATAGTCGATGGTCAGGGGATTGCCCATCCGCGGCGGTTCGGGATTGCCTCTCACCTGGGACTCTTTCTGGATACGCCGGCAATCGGTTGTGCCAAGTCGCGGCTTTGCGGCAGCCATGAAATACCGGGGGCTGAGCCGGGCAGCTATGCTGAGCTAACCGATAAGGGTGAGGTTATCGGGGTAGCGCTGCGGACTAAATATGACGTAAAGCCGGTTTATGTTTCCATAGGACACAAGGTTGACCTGAAGACGGCGATTCACTGGGTGCTGGAGTGCTGCCGTGGTTACCGTTTGCCGGAGCCGACCCGTCTGGCGCATCTGGCGGCGGGCGGCAATCTGAAAACGGAACAGGGTATGCTAACGCCTAATGCGGTTTAAGGAGGCGAATTAGTGCAGGAGACAAAAGATAAATTAGCTGACTTACAATCGAGAATTGCTCTGGCGCTGGTGCATCTTTGACATTGCCGGCAGAGAGAAAGAGATTACTGAACTTGAGGAGCGGTCGGCTCAGCCGGACTTCTGGTCAGACCAAACCGTAGCTCAAAGCACGATGCGGCAGTTAGGCGGGCAGAAGAAGGTAGTGGAACGGTGGCGAAACCTGGAGAAAAAAGTGGCTGATATTGCGGGATTAATCGACCTGGCGGTTGAGGAAAAGGATGCTTCGCTCGAGGCAGAAATTCAGTCCGAGGTAGAGATGGTCGCTGCCCGTCTCGATGAGATGGAGTTGGAAATTGCCTTCAGCAGCGAGTATGATATACGCAATGCTATCCTGGAAATCCGTGCCGGGGCGGGAGGCACCGAGTCTCAGGATTGGGCAGAAATGCTGATGAGGATGTATCTGCGCTGGGCAGAGCGGCGTGGTTACAAGGCTGAGCTACTGGAGGTTTCTCCGGGTGAAGAGGCCGGGATAAAGAGTGCTACTATCGGCTTTAGTGGTGATTATAGCTTTGGCTACTTGAAATCGGAGCATGGTGTACACAGGTTGGTTCGTCTCTCTCCTTTCGATGCCGACCATGCCCGTCATACCTCCTTTGCCCTGGTGGAGGTTATGCCTGAAGCCGAACCCGATGTCGATGTTAAAATAGGGCCGGATGACTTGAAGGTCGAAACGTTCCGGTCGAGCGGCCCGGGAGGACAGCATATGCAGAAGACCAGCAGTGCGGTCAGACTAACTCATCTGCCAACAGGGATTACGGTTCACTGTCAGAGTGAGCGTTCCCAGCACCAGAACAAAGCCATTGCCATGAGGATACTGCAAAGTCGCCTGCTGGAGCTGGAATTAGCCAAGAGAGCTGAAGAAAGGTCTAAGTTGAAGGGGGAGCGTATCTCGGCGGGCTGGGGCAATCAGATTAGAAGTTATGTCCTCCATCCGTATAAAATGGTGAAGGACCACAGGACTGATTATCAGACCGGTAATACGGATGCGGTGCTGGATGGAGAACTGGATGGTTTTATCACCGCATATCTCCGGTCCCTGGTAGGGAGAAACGAGTGATAAAGAAAATTAGTATCTTTGCCTCGGTTATCGCTCTATGCCTGGTCTTATTGAGCCCGGTCCTGGTTCGAGCTCAAAGCGGGCTGACCGTTACTAAAACATCGGTGGAAGCGGGGTTTCCTCTCAAGCTTAACTTCAATCTGTCAGCCAAGAGCGATGCCAATATTACCGATATTCGTTTGCATTACACGGTCGACCATGACAGCTATGCTGAGGTAGTCAGCGAGGCATTCGTTGAATTTGCGCCGGCGGATACTGTGGAAGTCCAGTGGACCTGGGATATGAGGAGAACAGGCGGCCTTCCCCCAGGGACTAATGTGGAATACTGGTGGACGGTAAAGGATGCTAAAGGTGGCGTCACGGATACAGCCCCGGCTAAACTCCAGTTCGACGACAACCGGTATTCATGGAAGAGCCTGACCGATGGCAAAGTAACGATATACTGGTATCAGGGTGAGCAGTCATTTGCCAGTGAGGTAATGCTGGCCAGCCAGCAAGCGCTGGCTCGTTTGACTCAAAATACCGGTGCTTATCTGAAAAAGCCGGTCAAGATATATATCTATAACAGCGCCCAGGATCTGCAGGGTGCAATGATTTTCCCTCAGGAGTGGACGGGTGGAGTAACCTATAGCCGGTATGGCATTATTGCTATCGGTATTGCGCCCAATAACCTGTCATGGGGCAGGCGGGCAATTGCTCATGAGTTGACACATCTGGTCGTTCACCAGATGACCTTTAATCCCTACAATGAACTGCCCACCTGGCTCGATGAAGGTTTAGCCATGTATGCCGAAGGTGAGCTGGAGCCGGACTATACATCCCTGCTCAATAAGGCAATAGCTGATAAAAGCCTTATCTCGGTACGCAGCCTGACCAGTCCATTTTCGGCTTACGCTAACGCCGCTTCCCTGTCTTATGCCGAGAGTTATAGTCTGGTCGCATTTCTGGTCGGCAATTACGGGCAGGACAAGATGCTCGCTTTGCTGAATATCTTCAACGAGGCTAGTAGCTATGATGGGGCCTTTAGCAGGATTTATGGCTTCGATATGGATGGATTGAATACTCTATGGCAGGCCGATGCCATCAAACAGTATCAGCCGGCTGGCAGCAAAAGCGCTATGTCGCCGGTACCGGGCAGGTCATTAGCCGGGGTATTCGGCGGGTTTCTTTTCGACCTGAGGTTATTTTCCCATAGTTCAGTAAAGGCATTGGCATGGTGAAGAAGTCGTTTACCATCCATGATTTGCCCGCTTCCGAGCGACCGCGGGAGAGGCTGCAGAGGTTTGGGGCGGAAGCGCTCTCGACGCCGGAGATTCTGACTCTGATTCTGGGGCGTGGTATCGCCGGCGAATCGGTGACGGTAACGGTCCAGAGGCTGTTGAGCCAGTTTGGCAGCCTCAACGGAATTGCCGATGCCTCGGTAGAGGAGCTAGCCCAGGTGAGAGGAATCGGTCTGGCTAAAGCCGCCCAGATTAAAGCTGCCTTTGAATTGGGGAGTCGACTGGATAGTTCTTCCGAACCGGGTAAATCAGTTAAAGCCCCTGATGAGGTGATGAACCTGGTAAAAGGTAGATTGAGGGGCAAGAAGAAGGAGTATTTTCTGGCGTTATTGCTCGATACCAGGGGACGGGTGATAAAAATCGCCGAGATTTCAGTCGGCAGCCTGGATACCAGTATCGTTCATCCCCGGGAGGTATTTAAGGAGGCGATGTCAGCCAGCGCCGCTTCGGTGATTTTCGTCCATAATCATCCCTCGGGGGATTGTCAACCTTCAGAGGATGACAAGAAATTAACCAAAAGATTGGTCGAAGCTGGTGAGATTGTCGGCATCGATGTTTTAGACCATATTATCATTGGTGATAAAGATTACTTAAGTCTGAAAAG
>JACQOM010000028.1 GCA_016202525.1 Chloroflexota bacterium
ACTTCGTTCTGCGGGTAGTGCCAAAACCGGGAAGAGTATAGGCATGAACATTGCTCCGGGGTAGACCGAGAAAGTCCATAGTCTTTACGGCAACCAGCAGCGCCAACGCCGAATCAAGTCCTCCGGAGATACCTATCACCACTTGCTTAATATGGGCACCGGAGAGCTTTTTAGCCAGGGCAGCCACCTGCATGGAGAAAATATCCTTACATCTCTCCGCTCTTCTGGCAGGGTCGGCGGGGACAAAGGGGTGGGCGTCCAGAGTCCGCCACAGCTTATCGGGAGTAAAATCCGCAACTTCGGTCTTAACGATTCTAAATGACTTCGTTGCTTCCGGGAAATCACGGAAACTGGTCACCGCGCGGCGGTCGTGGGCCAGCCGGTCAAGGTCGATATCGGCAACCAGCAGTTGAGAACCCTCTGACAGGCGTTCTGACTCACGGAGGACGACCCCGTTTTCGGCGATAATAGCCTGTCCACCATACACAATGTCGTTGGACGATTCGCCGATACCCGAAGATGTGTAACAATAGGCGGCGATACATCTCCCCGATTCAGAGGCTAACATTATCCGGCGCCAATCGGCTTTGCTGAGCACCTCGTTACTGGCCGAAGGATTCAGCAGTATCGTCGCCCCGTTTACCGCCTGGTAGCCGTGGGGCGCCAGAGGCACCCACAGGTCTTCACAAATCTCCACGCCAATCGTCGCCGTAGTCCCTTTCAACTGAAACAGAATATCGGTGCCGAAGGGGACCTGCTGGCCGGCTAACTCGATGGTATCAGATACCGCTTCACGGCTGGAGGAGAACCACCGCCGTTCATAGAACTCTTTGTAGGAAGGTAAATGAGTCTTGGCTATCACTCCGAGAATAGCCCCGGAGTTTAATACGGCCGCGCAGTTAAAAATCTTCTCATCGACCGATAGCGGCATCCCCACGACCACAATCATGTTGTTGCCGGCGGTCTCTTCCAGTATATCCCCCAGCCCCTGCCTGGCTTTGTCGAGTAATGCCTGATGCTGCAATAAATCCCCGAGCGTATAGCCGGTGACAGACATCTCCGGGAAGGTCAACACCTGGACACCCTCACCCCTGGCTTTCCCGATACCTTCTTTGATGGTGGTAACATTGAAATCGATATCAGCCACCTTGAGTTCCGGAACGGCGGTGCCGACACGCAGAAACCCCAGGTCTCTGCTTAATAGTAAATCACTCATCGATGAATCCTCCTAGCCTGGCCTTGATAGACCCCGGTCGGCAGTAATAACCCTGTTATGTCTCTCTATATTGCCATTACTATAACACGCTAACGGGAATAATGGGAATAGTTGGTATTGTGAATTCTGCTTCATCTGGTTGTTTTTATCTTGTATGAAATCATGCCTTAGTTCTGGTGAACCTCACCCCCTTAACCCCTCTCCTTTAGAAAGAGAGGGGGACACAGGGGGATAGGGTTTAACAAAAGTATCAATACTTTAAGCGGATAATGACATCACCGAGCAAAACCAATGAAAACACAATCGTATTCCTAACTCGACAGTGAATTCTTGTATTCTGACTAATAAAACTAATAGAATATGAAAAAGGCAACATATTATGGCAGATATCATCGAGGGCAGAAACCCGGTAATCGAGCTACTCAGGGCCGGCCAGCCTATCAACAAAATACTGCTGGCGAGCAATATTACGCCGGGTGATGCTGTCGCGGAGATACTCCGTCTTGCCCGGGCTAAGGGGATACCTGTGGAACATGTCGCCAGGCAGGTCATCGATAAGCAGAGCACGACCGGCGCCCACCAGGGGGTCATTGCTTACACCGCCGTCAAAGAATATACCAGTCTGGAGGACCTGCTGGCTCTTTCCGCCGACAAAAAGGAGCCGCCACTTTATCTGATTCTCGACGGTATCGAGGACCCTCAGAACCTGGGAGCAATCCTGAGGACGGCTTATGCCAGCGGCATTCACGGTGTCATTACCCGTTCAAGAAGGTCGGCCGGTCTCACCGCAGCCGTAGCCAGGGCATCGGCGGGGGCGGTATGGCACATGCCGATAGTCAGGGTAGCCAGCATTCCACAAATCATGGAAACCCTGAAAAGAAACAGCCTCTGGATTGTCGGCATCGAATCCACCGGCAAAGTCGACTACAGCCAGATAGACTACAGGCCGCCGACAGCGATTGTCATCGGCAGCGAAGGTAAGGGGATATCCGAGCTGGTAAAACAGAGGTGCGATTTTGTCGCCCGTATTCCGATGCGCGGAGAAATCAGTTCGCTTAATGCCTCCGTGGCGGCCGCACTGGTAATGTACGAAGCTTTCCAGCAAAGAGGATGGTAGCCTTAGCTTTAAGCATATCGGGGGACAGATATGTCGAACAAATTGCGATGGCTGCTGTGGGTAATTAGTTTAATACTTATCGGCAACTTCATTATCCTCAGGCTCTACGGCGACACCCTGCAAAGCACCCACCTGTTCATTGTCCGGGGCACCGTCTTCTATCCCTATTCCTGGCTGAACCTGATTGCCGGCATTATCCTGGCAGCGCTGCTAATCCGGGAAAGGTTCAACAAAAGATGAAGCTACGTCAATAGATTCATAGGAGGTTATTATGCCTGTATATTCTCATTCACAGCTAAGCACCTATCAGGACTGTCCGCTGAAGTATAAACTCTCCTATCGGGATAGGATTAAGCGCGACACCGAAGGCATCGAGGCTTTCCTGGGGACAATGGTCCACCAGACATTGAAGAAATGCTATGATGACGCCCGGTTCACCAGAATAAACAGCCTGGAGGAACTGCTCGCTTATTTCGCTAATATCTGGCAGCAGAACTGGCACGACCAAATCTTTATCACCAAGAAAGACCTGACACAGGAGCATTATCAAGCTCTGGGCAGAAAGATGCTTGATACCTATTACCGGCGTTACGCTCCTTTTAGCTCGGACACTACCGTCCAGACGGAGATGAGGCTCAATTTCGCCCTGGACGATGAAAACAAGTACAAGCTAACCGGTTACATCGACCGACTCTCCTGCACCGGCGACGGAATCTACCGGATTCACGACTATAAGACCTCGGCCTACCTGCCCGGCCAGGAACAGGCTGATAGCGACCGCCAGCTAGGACTGTACCACATCGGCATACTTAAGAAATGGCCTGATGTCAGGGAAATCAAGCTCATCTGGCACTACCTGGCTTTCGACCGTGAGCTTGTTTCATCACGCTCTAAAGAGGCGATTGCCCGGCTCGTAACCGATACCACCAGGCTCATCGACGAGATTGAAGCCGCTCAGGAGTTCCCGCCCAAAGAGTCCGGCTTCTGCGATTGGTGCGAATACCCCGACCTCTGCCCAAATCGAAAGCATTTCTACACTGTGGAAGCACTGCCGGCCAACGAATACCTCAACGAGCCGGGTGTCGCCCTGGTCAATAAGTATGCCGAGCTACGAGAGCAGGCACGGGTAATAGGGGAAGAAACGGACAATGTGAAGGAAGCCATTGTCGAATATGCCCGCCGCGAGCAGGTAACCATGATTCGAGGCAGCAATCATCAAGCCAGGGTAAAATTCGATAAGAAGCTGAAGTTCCCCGGCAAAAATGAAGCTGAACGCTCCGGACTGGATGAGGTAATCATGCAGACGGGCAAATGGCCCGAGGTTTCCCAGCTCGACACGACAGCGCTGACCAGAATCGTCGAAGAAGGAGGATGGAATAAGGAACTCGTTAGCCGGGTGATGAAATATGGACGGATTGAAGAGAGCAGCGCCGTCTATCTCTCGAAGCTAAAAGAAGAGGAGTAACCTGTGCCCGGTTCTTCTAAATCCTGGTTTCTATTAACCTCACCCCACTAATCCCCTCTCCTTCTCAATGGGCTTTGCCCCAAAAGTAACAACAATCATGTCACCCTGAGCAGAGCGAAGGGTATCGGGGTGGTGGAATAAGCGTAAATTAAACCCCCCTTACCCCGATATTCTTCTTCGCTTCGCTCATCAGAATGACATTTAAGGCTAGACTCCTAAAAAGAGATGGGGAAAGAGATTTAAGAGAGGGGGCTTCGCCCCCTCTCTTAGCTACACTCCCCCTTCCCTGAAAGGGAAGGGGGTCAGGGGGATAGGTCACACTTTAGAAGTTTGGACTCCTGGCTAAAATATTGCTCCAACCAAGAATAAGTAAAAAGTTAGCTCCCGCCAAATCTTTACAAAATTTTAACACCGCTTTTACCAAATCTTTACCATTTTAATGTCCTCATCCATAATGGCATGGTAGATTTAAATCAATTATTTTAGTCGGTGAGGGAACAACAATGGAAAAAGTTAATATCTTCCTGGCTGACCATCAGATACTTTTCCGAGAAGGCATGCACTTTACCCTTGCCGGAGAAGAGGATTTCGAGGTTATCGGCGAGGCAATCAGTAATAAGGAAGCGCTTAACTTCATCACCAAAAACCCGCCGAAGGTCGCTATTTTTAATGTCAACCATGACACACCCAGCGGCATCGATATTACCCGCTATATCAGGCAATACCTGCCATCGGTAGCCACCATCCTGGTTATGGATAGCTATAACACCGGGCAACTTTTCTCGGCGATGAAGAGCGGCGCCAGTGCCTGTCTGAGCAAAGACATAAACCCTGAGGAGCTAATCCAAACTACCCGAAAAGTAGCCTGTGGGGAATATCCCATCAGACAGTCTTTACTCACATCGGAAATCGCTTCCCTCGTTATCGACGAATTCAAGACTTTCTCGCTAATCAACAAAAAGGTGGGCGAACTTTTGGCTCATCTTTTGCCACTTGAGGCTCAGATTTTGGACTACGTTGCCGGTGGCAGTCCAATCGGGCAGATAACGTGGTCTCTAGGCATACAGGAAAAGGTTATCAGTCCGCAGCTTGACCTCATATTGAGCAAGCTCATAGCTAATGACCGCACCCGGGGAGTAATCGAGGCGGCACAAAGCAAGCTAACAGTAAAGGTTTCCAGAGCACGGCCGGCAGGCACTTGATAGACAACTATGCGACTCTAGTGTAATATAATCTCCAAGATAAAGCATAAGGAGTAGTAACAAAAGTTGTCTCCATGGTTGCCGGTTTTTACCCTGCTCGGGTTATTTACGGGCAGCTTTCTGAATGTCTGTATCGACCGTCTGCCCCGAGGACAATCCATCATTAACCCTCCTTCTCACTGCGCCGCCTGCAACCACAAACTGGGCTTTCTCGACCTCATTCCCCTTTTTAGCTATCTCTGGCTCCGCGGCCAGTGCCGCTATTGCCGAGCCCATATACCCATCCGTATTCCTGTCATCGAAGCCATCACCGGCATACTGTTTACCCTCCTCTTCCTCAAATTCGGGCTCAGATTGGAGCTGGGTATTATCCTCATCTACACCGGGCTGCTCACTATCATCTTCGTCATCGACCTGGAAAACAAGTTGATTCTGGACAGGATTACCTACCCGGCGATGGTGCTGGCCCTTGTCTTTGCCCCTTTCTGGCCGGGATTGGCAGTGCTTAGCTCATTTCCAGGCGGTTTTACCGGTAAATTATTAAGTGCCCTGGCCGGAGGTGTTCTGGGTCTGATGGCTATGGCATTACCCTTTATCATCTACCGCCGTGGCATGGGGATGGGAGATGTCAAACTGGGAGCGCTGGTAGGGCTGATGACCGGTTATCCGCTGGTATTCGTCGCCATATTGCTTTCCTGGATATCGGGCGGCCTGGTAGCCGCTATTTTACTCGCTCTTAAGCTTAAAGGACTCAAAGACCCGATACCTTCAGGCACTTTCTTAGCTCTGGCTGCCATGGTCACTCTACTCTGGGGACAGGGAATCTGGCAATGGTATCTGCCATGAAACAACATAGCGGACAGCCTGTTGTCTACTTGACATATCGAGGCAAAATGCTTTAGCTTAATGCTGGAGAAAGATATGTTGACCAGATACGAAAAGGAAGCATACCAGTTTCTAGCCGTCTA
>JACQOM010000004.1 GCA_016202525.1 Chloroflexota bacterium
AGAATAGCCCGGCCTGAACCCCGAACCCACCGGCCAGGGCAATCACCCAGTACCATAATGTGGCTGTCTGCGCTAGGGCATGGCTTAAACCCTGCGCCCAGGTGAGAAACCCCAGGTAGATTACTATCAGTAAGGCGGCGCCGCCTGTTCCAATCAGTATATATTTTTTTATAGCGCCCATTTCAGAATCCTTTGCTCGATTCCGGCCACATCCCGAATCACTATCTCAATATATTTAGTTTTCTTCTGACTTAACGAATCGGGGACAGGAAAAGTCAATTTGCCGCTGCGATGGTGTCCTCCGGCAGCCGCCTCCCAGGAGAGGGGGGTGTATGTGTTGCCGGCATCGTCTCTCAATGTTGCCAGCTTTCCCAGGTCATACTGGTCGAGGTCAACCGAGTGAGTGTTCATGGCAACATTGAAGCTGAGAGGACCGGTCTCTGTCTTAATCCATGTCATATCGATGGTCACATTCCCGCCGGTATTAGATTGGACCAGTCCACTGGCGGGTGCGCTGGAACCACCGGATGGGGCCGTTCCCCCACGGGGCACAAAACCGGACGAGCATCCAGTGATGGCAACTGCCACCGTAACAAACAAGATAACGAACAACAAAATAAATCTAGTCATTTTCTGTCCTGTGGAAGTTCTTACCAGGGTGAACCATCATTGATTGCGTAGCTGAGGTTAGCGCTTCATCGCCTTGCGCAATGTTTCCATTAGCTCTTTGACTTGCTCTTCGCCGTGTTGTTCTCGGATGGCGTCGGTGACACAGCCTTCGATGTGTCCCTGGAGGATAATCAGAGAAAGCTCATCCACCGCTGCCGAAAGGGCGGCTAATTGCTGGACGATGTCGATACAATAGCGTTCATCTTCAATCATCTTCTGAATGCCTTTTGCCTGGCCTTCGATTTTCTTCATTCTGGCTAACAGGGACGATTTATCTTTGGTGTACTGATATTGTCTTACTGCTGTCGACATCTCGTGAACCTCCTCCTTGCCAGTTAGAATCAAAGAACTAACTTTACATTATTATACTCTATACTACCATAGGGTATTATTACTTGTCAAAAGTTCCATAATGCTGGCAAGTAAGATGCTCTAAAGGTGGTAACATCAGTGTTTCAATTATCCATTTTGGAGATGGCTGGAATGTCTATATCCGGTGCGCCAGCTGGCCAATATCGCAGATAAATCCGGTCGGGCAGACGGCGCATTTCTCACATTCCAATTGCAGGGTAGTGTGGGTTATATTATAGTGCTTGGCCAGATACTCATTTACGGCGGCCATGATTTCAGCGCTCTTACTTACTTGCTGGTCTTCGATGAGCAGGTGGGCGCTCAGGGCGTGTATTTGTGAAGTGATTGTCCAGATGTGTATATCATGTACGTCCTGCACACCGGGAATGGTCATAAGCTTGCCGACGACGTCATCTATCTGAAGATGTTTGGGTACTGCTTCCAGCAGAATATCGCCTGACTCTCTGACTATCTGGGTGGCGCCAATCAGGATAATGACGCCGATTAAAACAGCAATGATGGGGTCGGCGATATTCCAGCCGGTGACAGAAATGATGATAGCGCCGGCAATGACGCCTACCGAGGAGATGGTGTCGCCCGTGATATGCCAGAAAGCCGCCTTCATGTTTAGCTGGTCGTGGCTGCCGCTTCTCAGCAGCAGCATCCCGGCGAGGTTGGCAATCAGACCGATTATGGCCACCACCAGCATCAGTGGCGTTTTCACTGTCGGCGGCTGTAAAAACCGCTGGTATGCCTCATAGAAAATCCCCAGAGCCAGCACCACCAGGGTGACGCCATTGGCCAGGGCGGCCATGATTTCGACCCGATGATAACCGAAGGTTCTGGTCAGCGTTGCCGGTCTCTTGGCGATGGAGATGGCAAACATTGCCAGCCCCAGGGCCAGGGCGTCCACCAGCATGTGGCCGGCGTCGCTCAATAAGGCAAGGCTATTGCTGAGAATGCCGCCGATGACCTCGGCGACCATGATACCCAGTACGATGATAAGGACCATCCTCAACCGGCTGCCGTTCGATGAAGGGAGGTGGTCGGCTTCAGAGTGGTGGTGATGCTCGCTCATTTTCTTCCTCAACAACCATTAACTTATTTAAAACCAGAGCTTCTTAATATTAGCTGATTTTGCTGGTGATGGCAACTTTCTGTATATATAGTAATATTGGTTTTCGTATGTCATTGCGGGCTAAACGTGATTGTACTCATTTGTTAGTTGTTCATCAGCTCACCCCCTTAATCCCCTTCAGGGAGAACCCCTCTCCATTCTTGGAGAGGGGGAAGAGTTTTCAGAGAGGGGGGCAGCGCCCCTCTCTATATTTACCCCCCCTTCCCTTGGTAAGGGAAGGGGGTAGGGGGATAGGTCAAACCACTTCAGCCGGAAATTGACTTCAACTGGCTGACGGGCATTTTGAAAATGCCATCGTCTAGCCAATATAAAAAACGTGTGCTAGAATTTTAATAGAGGTATTGAGCAATCAGGGAGGCTGGAGCGTCATGAAAGTAAAGGTGGACAG
>JACQOM010000026.1 GCA_016202525.1 Chloroflexota bacterium
TCTTTCCCTTTGATTATCGTGGCGGTATGACCGTTGCACTCAACATCGGTATACGCCCCAGCTAGAATCGGGACATACAGGTCATTCTCCTCATCCCGGAAGATGCGGATACGAGACCTTTTCTGATTGACGATGCTGTATTGCGGCTCGGCATGGTACGCCGAACAAATAACTTCACAGGCACGGCAGCCACTACACTTATCAGCATCAATCCTTATAATCTTGGTTATCTTTTTCATGCTACCATCCTCCCTGACTCAAGATGCTAAATATAATATCATCCCCAATTACATTTTACCACTGGCTCAACCCGCTATACAAGGGCGTGAGACCGTGCCAGCATCCCCCTCCGCTCCAGTTCTTCCCTGACATAGCCCAGACCGGCGGCATCCAGCGTCTCTCCCGATGGTATTCCGTCCCGGTTCCACCCCTTTATCTCGTAAAACCGGTCGAGCCACTTATCGAGCAAAGCCTGGTCGAACTGCTGGTACGGCGGCTTCTGTGCCTTCTGGAAGAAGAACTTGGGCATACTATCATCTTTGCGGCTGATGCCCTCTCTGACATTATAAGCCCGGGTCAGGTTAATCACTCTCCGCGCCATATTAGTTGCCGCCGCCTCATCGACATCCATGCCGGTAACGGCGGAGATTAAATCAGCCACCAGCGTCCGGTTATTGATCGGCGGGAAAGCCCAGAACAGAGTCCAGAAAAAGCAGACGCCGGTCATATCGGTCAGAGCCAGAATCTCCTCATTATAAACGGCAAACTGGCACAGGCCCTCATAATCAACCCCGGAATGGTCGAAATCGGTCAGAAAGTATTTCTGAAACTCATCAGGATACTGGAAGAAGCCCGCTTTAATATACGCCTCCCTCGATTCCCTAGGCAGCAGCCAGATTTGATTCTGCGTCCCGCTCAATCCACGGGTGCGGTCGGCCTTGTCGATGGTGGCGATGGGCAGGGCGACATGAGGCGAGCCACGGGTATCGAAAGGCAGCGGCTCCAGTTTCTTAGTATCATAGGTATATTCTTCGGCACCGCGGCCGATCTGCTGCGCCGCCTGGTGAAGACCGTTGGCTAAGACATCACCGATTCCTTCACGATGGACAATCTTTTCAATCAGAGCAAAGACAACATCGGGGTTTCTCCAGCTCAACTCCAAGCCGTCTGTATCTTCTTTGGTCAGAATACCCCTCAGATATAGGTCGATGGCAAAGCCGATATAGTTAGCCAGCGAAATATCATCGAATCCATATTTCTGGCACAAATTATAGAATTTCAGGCCATAGTCGCAATCGATGACCTGGGAGTGAATCATCCCCGCCGAAGAGTGCTGGCACTTGAGCGTGATGTAATTGCCATCCACCGGCGCGGGATATACCCACTTGCACCTCAGCGCACAGTTATAGCAGGCAACTTCCCTGGTCTTGAATCTACGGGCGTGCTCATTGATTTGCCTTGGCAAGTCCTTAATCTCCTGCTGAACCACCGGCGGGACATTGCCGCTGAAATGGCCGGTCACCCAGACATTCCCACCCACCAGCCCCGAGGTTACGTTGGCGGTAAAAGTCTTCGATGACCTCTCCCTGGCCACCGCCGAGCGCACCAGAATCTGCTCAGCGAGTTCTACAAGCCTGGCACCGTCAGCGATATTGATGTCTTTCGTCCCGTGAACAGCGATTGCCTTCAGCTTTTTATCTCCCATCACCGCGCCGGGTCCGGCCCGGCTGGCGCTGACCGAATAGTTACCCTCGATACTGGCGGCATAAACCCGGTTCTCACCGGCCAGACCGATGCCGATGATTTCAATGTCATCTACCTTAAGCTCTTCCTCGATAAGCCAGCGGGTCTCGAAGACATCTTTTCCCCAGAGATGGTTGGCATCACGTATCTCCACATGGTCGTCATTTATCCAGAGATAGACCGGCGTGGGCGACTTACCGGAAATGACTAAGGTGTCATAGCCGGCCCCCTTTAGCTTTGCCCCGAAGAACCCACCCATCGCCGAATATGCCTTAATACCGGTTACCGGCGATTTAAAGGTGATGATGGTACGGTTGGCGCTGGGCACCGGGCTGCCCACCAGAGCGCCCGTGCCGACAATCAACAGATTTCGGGGAGAAAAGGCATCGACTTCTGGGGGAACTCTGTCCCACAGTATTTTGGCGTTAGTCCCTTTGCCCCCCAGGTAAGCGGCGGTCAATGCGGGGTCAGTCTGGCACTTTTCGATTTTTCCATGGGATAAATCGACTTCGATGTCGATACCCGTCACGCCGTAGCGCATTCCCCGACTCCTTACTTAATTCTCAGAAAAACCAGCCCGACCGAGGCTACCTCATCTTAACTGCCATTTTAGGTTGCATCCGACTCCCTGAATACGACTTTTGTCGCATACCAAGGGAGCCTTGATTACTGCTCAAATAGCAGATTCAGACTGTTGACGACTTCCCTATAAATTATAGGAAGCCCTCACAGTCCATGTCAAATCCACGTGCCCCTTACTTATTCTTTGTGGACAATATTTTAGTCAAAGCATCAACTTCTGAAATGATTATTTACCTATCCCCCTGACCCCCTTCCCTTCTAAGGGAAGGGGGAGTGAGAACAGAGAGGGGGCTTTGTCCCCTCTCTAAAAACACCTTCCCCCTCTCCTTTTTAGGAGAAGAACTGAACACCATGAGAAGCTACACGTACTAATTAGTGCAGAGGTCCGACAGCACAAATTGGCGGGTCAGACGCTCTTTCTCACATGAGTTACCTGAGTCGCGTCTAATTGCACTGCCATTATATGCAACGAGTTGTACAAGGTCAAATTTGTTGGAATAATGCTGGGACGGTTGGCAGGTAATGAAATGGCTGATTTCTTGGTACATCGAGACAACTTCAGTGATGACAAGTAAGGCTTCAACTTTGGTTCTCAGTCTGTCCCCAGACGCAAAGCTTTCAGAGCGGTGTTTGCGTTCCTTTAGCTTGGTTCGAATCCCCCTTAGCTGGAGCTGGGGAGACGATATCAGCCGGGCTTACCCCAAGTGCCTTTAGCCAGTACCTCACTGGTCTGCCAGGCATCCTACTCCAGCAGTTTGATTAATCGTCTATCTTTCTTCATTAATATTGAATATTTTGACCATATATATATTCAGTTTGCTTGATTTAGTATATTGAGTAACTAACATAGATGGCTCCGGCTACAATAGAATGGGTGACGGTCAAGACACCAAATCTAAAGTAGGAGGAGCCATCA
>JACQOM010000031.1 GCA_016202525.1 Chloroflexota bacterium
GGATAAGGCTTTGCAATACATCAAGGGACATACTAATGTCTGGGTCACTACTGGCCGGGAAATAGCCAGCTGGTATTATGAAAACTATATGGGTGTGAAATTAACCTGAAAACATGGTAACACCGCAAATGCTTGACATTTCCGGTACAGAAACAAATAATTAACCTTCTATCCAACTATCGTCAAGGGGGGTCTTCCTTACCAAGTATTAAACTTTTCAGTATTTTGTTGGGCTAGGTAACAATCAAGTATTTTGTTAAAACAATCGCTTGTTTAGTGTGATTAGATACAAAAAAGGGGGCTGGGGATAAACTCCCCAGCCCCCTTTAAGCAGATGCCTGAGAATCCTAGAGCTCAAACAGTTCTGGCTGCTCCACCTCCTTCCTGGCTGACTCCTCCTCCTTCTTCCCACGCCTCTCGGCTCTATCGCGCTCTACTCTTACCTTGACGCGTGTTCGGTAAATCCACTCCTTGAGGCGTTTGATGTCGGCCAGCTGCCCACTATCGAGGGAATCCACCCGGACATCATCAGGCATAGTTACCCCAGAATCATTAGTTCGCCATTGCTCATAGACCTTGGTGGAGATATAAAGGTAGATTTGCCCCCAGTCGTGGTCCACCGGTTAAGTTAGACAAGCAGTATAGAGATAGGCGCACGCTTCAGAATCCGTGCCAGTCATCATCTCTCCCTTGAGTGCCTTCATATTCTCAACCAAGCGCTCAATGGTAATGCTGGTCTTTATCCAGTCGGGTAGACTGTCTCCCCAACCCCCGGGAAAGACAATAATGGGATCCGTTAGGCAATCCACCATTTCGGAGATGCCTTTCTCAATTTGCTTTTCAGTTGTCAATTCTTACCTCTTTACTAATTCCAACAATTCTTTGACATCCTTTTCTTTTCACTACTTTTGCCTTAAGCCATGTACACTTTTCACTCAGGATTTATTTTATACAATAGCTATTGGGATTCTACATAAACTGCAGAGAAAAGTAAAAGCTATGAGGAGTGGATCAAGGGGGCGTACCACCTATTGATAACTTAGGTAGTGGTTCTTTGAAGCTAACTGGAGCTGAGGGGATTCGAACCCCTGACCTCTTCCTTGCAAAGGAAGCGCTCTCCCGACTAAGCTACAGCCCCATGACGCAAAATATTATAGCACAATAGTCTCAGCCGCCACCGGCTAGACATTAAACAGGAAGTTAATGACATCACCATCCTGCACCGGATAGTTCTTCCCCTCCAAGCGGAGTAGCCCCTGTTTCCGCGCTTCCGCCAACCCGCCGCATTTCACCAAATCGTCATAGCTCACGACCTCAGCGCGGATGAAGCCCTTTTCTATATCCGAGTGAATTTTACCAGCCGCTTTGACCGCACCGGTGCCACCAGGAATAGACCAGGCTTTAACCTCGTCCGGGCCGACAGTAAGAAAGGAGATTAGCCCCAGCAGCTCGTAGGACAGCCGGATAACACGTGCCACGCCGGGTTCCTTTAAGCCGAACTCAGCCCTTAAGGCACTACTGGCAGCCTCATCTAACTGCGCCAGTTCCATCTCCAGCTTGCCGCAGAGAGTAATCAGACGGCTGTGCTGACGGGAATAACGCTCTCCCAGCCTGGCGGCCAAAGACTCCGCCTCCGGCAACTGGTCTTCGCCGATATTGACCACTACCAGCAATGGCTTAGCCGTCAAGAACTGATAGCCGGCGAGAGTCCTGGTTTCGTCAGCTGTCAGGGTTAATTCACGGATGGGCATGCCCTTTTCTAAATCGACCTTAATTCTCGACAACAGCCCTTGCTCATCGAGCATACGCTGACGCTCGGCCGGTTTGGCTCCCTTCAAGGATGCCTCCAGTCTTTCCAGCCTTCTCTCCAGTAAGGCTAAATCAGAAAAAGTCAGTTCCAAATCCATGTTGGCAATATCACGCTCGATATCCAGACTGCCCTCAGGATGCGGAACGCTTTCATCGGTAAAAGCACGGACGACATTGAGCAGGGCATCGACATTACTCAGTTGAGACAACAACTGCCCGCTGATACCCTTGTCCTTAACCAGGCTCTTAACCGAAGCGCCGATATCGATATATGTCGTCGCAGCCGGCGTTACCTTCTGAGGATGAAACATATCGGTTAACACTTTAAGACGGGGGTCGGGGACTTTTGCCGTGCCGACATGCGGGACGCCTTCCTGGGTATAGCCTCCGGTATCAACGGCACCCCCGGTCAGCGCATTGAAAACAGTTGTCCGCCCGCTCTTAGACAATCCGATGATACCAATACCAACGCTCATTAACTCAACCTATACCCTTCTAAACAGATACCGTTAATGTCCTGACCTGACTATTCTTCTGGACTCATTGAGAGCTAACTCTCTCTCACCTCTGGTCAATTTTTCATTAGCCACTAAACTCAATAAAGCCAGCAGCGCCTCATAACTGCCCATTTCACCAATCAACTTGACGGCATTACTCCTCAATTTAACATCGAGGACGATATCGGTGGCAACAGCCACTAGCTTCTTTAGCTCATCAGGTTTTTCTGCCATTTTTGCCTCCTTCCGCTCGGCTAATACCGGCTAGACGATTCAATCCTCCTGTATTGTATCCTCTGCAGCTACATTCTTCAATATTGCCTCAACCAGAAATGAGCAAAAGGCAACATACTCTACCATTGACAAGTTGCTCTATCTCAAGTAGGATTAGTACTGGATTAAATTGTTACCTTACTGTCGGCTGTTCTGGTGAGTGACCCCAGTGTACCTATCGCCGGAACATACTGCCCTCGCCACGATAGATTGGTTGGTTACTACGAGCGTCATGAAGCAACTTCATCATCGGGCCCGGACAACTCGAAATCCGGGTGGGCAATCCAGCCTACCACACCCGAACTATTTCCACTATATAACATTTCACGCCATAAAAACGTGTCTTAAAACAGAGAATCAAGAAGGAGGTGGAGGTGAACTACATCGTCTTAGTGAAACAAGTACCTGATATCAAGAATATCCCCAATGAGGCCTGGGACTGGGAGAAGGGTACTCTGAAAAGAGGGCTACTGGATAACGTCTGCAATGAGCTGGACAAACAGGCACTAGCCTTAGCCTTGAGGATGAAAGAGAAACATCCGGGCCAGATAGTCAGCCTGACCATGGGCCCGCCTTTTGCCGAAGACGTGCTGCGGTATTCTTTATCCGTCGGCGCTGATATCGGCGTACTGCTGACTGATAGAAAGCTCGGCGGCGCCGACACACCGGCAACCGCTCACCCGCTGGCTCAAGCCATAAAAAGGATTGAAAAAGAGATATTTAACGGCGATAAGAACTACATCATCGTCAGCGGCATGCAGTCGGTCGATGGCGATACGGCCCAGGTTCCGCCGCAGATTGCTGAAAGCCTGGGTATAACCCATATTGCCTATGCCACCTCATTTAACTTCGATAACGGCAACCTGCAGGTTAACCGCATAACCAGGAGAGGTTCGGAAATGGTCAGCCCCACCGGATACCCCTGCATGGTCACGGTTACCGAGTGGAGCAAGCCGCTGAATGCCCCCTTCAGCCGGACCAGATGGGCATATTCACAAAAAATTTACCAGTGGAGCGCAGTCGATGTACAGGTTGATGAAACGCGTATCGGCCTGGCCGGCTCCAGAACCAATGTCGTTAAAATATTTTCCCCCAGAGAAGCCACCCAGAGAAATTGCGTTTTCGAGAGTGACCCGGGGAAATTAGCCAGACTGTTGAAGGAAGCCTATTCCAGCCGCTTACAAGGCACCACAGGAGGCAAGAAAGAGGCCGAAAAGCCGAAATACCATTTTCCTGAAGGGAAAAGGGGCAATTATAAAGGTGAGCTCTGGGTTTATGTCGAACAGGAAGGCGGAGAGATAAACCCGGCATCGCTGGAGCTATTAGGCAAAGCCACCGAATTGGCCGCTTCGCTCAATGAAAAGGTGGGCGCGGTCGTGGTCGGCAAAGATATCAAAGGCTTATCCCGCGACCTCATCTCACACGGGGCCGACAAAGTCTATATCGCCGACCATAAACTTCTAGAAAATTTCCTGCCCGTTGCTTATACTAGGACAGTCTCGGAGCTAATCGAGAAATATAAACCGCAGATGATGCTATTCAGCGCTACACCACTGGGCAGGGAGCTGGCACCAAGAGTAGCTTATCGCAGCAACTCAGGACTGACGGCTGATTGCACCGGACTGGATATAGTCGACTTCAAGAGGGGTGAGCGAGAATTCACCGGCGTCCTGATGCAAACCCGGCCGGCGCTGGGGGGCAATGTCATGGCCAGCATCATTACCCAGAACTCGATGGTTCAGATGTCCACCGCCAGACCGGGCGTGATGCAAGCCCTGCCAGCCGATAATACCCGCAAAGGAGAAGTCCTGGAATATTCGCCCAGTATCACCGAGTCCGATTTGGGTGCCAGGATAATTTCAGCCGAAATCCGCCAGCTTACCTCCGAGCTTAAAGATGCGGCCATCATCGTTTCCGGTGGCGCTGGCTGCAAGACAAAAGAGGGCTTCGAACAATGCATCTTCCCATTGGCTGAAAGTCTGGGCAAATTCCTGGGACAGGAAGCCATGGTGGGCGCCTCCAGACTGGCCGTCGAGTCGGGATTTATCACTCGTAGTCATCAAGTTGGCCAGACGGGACAAACCGTCAAACCCAGGGTGTATGTTGCCGTCGGTATTTCGGGGGCGGTACAGCACCTGACCGGCATGCAGAACTCCGACATTATCCTGGCCATAAATAAAGACCCAAACGCCCGTATTTTCAAGGTGGCTGATTTCGGCATCGTCGGTAATCTGGAGGAGATAGTGCCGTCACTTATCAAGGAACTCAATGCACAAGGAGCGTAACAGTGGATGAATTGAACAAGATACCGGTACTCTTCGTTGGGGCTGGCCCATCCAGCCTGGCAGGAGCCATCAAACTAAAACGACTGCTCAAACAAAAAGACAGAAACGACCCGGTAGTCGTCATTGAAAAAGCCGATAAGCTGGGTCAGCATAATCTATCCGGGGCTGTCTTTGAAGCCGATGTCCTCGATGAATTAGTCCCCGGCTGGAAGGAGAAAAAGGACGCTTTTGTCACCAAGACGCTGGCAAATGAGGTAAAAATAGACGAGACAGTTTTTCTGCCGGGCGGTAGCTCATCTATCAAGTTACCGGAGGCGATAATACCCAAATATATGCGCCATCACGGCAATTATGTTCTTTCACTCAGTGAGATGGTCAACTGGCTGGCAGGAATCGCCAGGGAGCTTGGCGTCGAGATATATACCGGTTTTGCCGCCAAAGAGTTGGTAGTAGCCGACAATTCGGTCAAGGGAGTGAAGCTGGGCGACAAGGGCCTGGATAAGGATAAAAAGAAACAGTCGAACTATTCACCGGGAGAAACAATCGAGGCTAAAGTAACCGTCTTCGGCGAAGGCTCTCTGGGCCAGTTATCCGAGGCAATGATCAAGCAATTCAATCTCGGCAAAGGCCGGAATCCGCAGGTCTATTCGCTGGGAGTCAAAGAGATTATCCGGCTACCGGAAGAGAATAATTTCGGCCCAAACCGCGTAATACACACCCTGGGTTTCCCCAATAAGATGTCGACCCCTGATGTCTTCGGCGGCGGAACAATGTACAGCATGAGCGAGAATACGGTGGCGGTAGCCCTAATCCTGGCACTGGACTGGCGCTACTGCAACCTTAATCCCCAAAGAGAGCTTCAACTCTTTAAGTCCCATCCATTTGTCAGCCAGTTGATTGAAGGTGGCGAAGTGATTGCTTATGGAGCCAGGACACTGCCCGAAGGCGGCTATTATTCGATACCGGAGCTGGCCGCCAACGGTGCCCTTATCATCGGAGACGCTGCCGGTCTGACCAGCGTCAGGAAGCTTAAAGGACTGCACTACGCCATCAAATCGGGCATGATTGCCGCCGAGACCATCTTTCAAGCCATCGAAAAGCAGGACTTCTCACGGAATTCCTTAAAGAGATATCAGGAACAGCTTAACAATAGTTTTGTTATCAGGGATATGCAAACAGCCAGAAATTACCGGCAGGTTTTCACCAAAGCGGGCAGAGCCGGACTCTATCTGGGCGCGCCACTATCGCTTGTCCAGCAGTGGTTCCCGTTCAAATTGGGCACTAAACCGGATTATGAAGGCATGAGAAGGGTCAGGCTGAACAGACAATATAACGGTGGTATCGATCGCCTGACTGCGGTCAGCCTTTCCGGCACCACCCACCGTGAAGACGAGCCATCCCACATTACCTTTTCCAACCCCACCCAATGCGATAGCTGCAAAGAGAAATTCGGCTGCCATCCCTGCGAATCATTCTGTCCCGGAGAGGTATATCGATTCGACGAAGACGACCTGATTTTAAGCCCATCCAACTGCCTGCACTGTCAGACCTGCCGCATAAAATGTCCCAACCAGATAATACAGTGGGCGGTACCGGAGGGAGGGAACGGACCGAGATATAAACTGATGTAGGTCAGAAATGCTATACTATGTTTTATCTCGCTGCTAAAAGGAGGCAAGGAAGATGCTCTGTCAAAAGTGTAACCATTCCAATCCCGATGAAAACAAGTTCTGCGGCAATTGTGGCTCCCCTCTGCCGGCAACCGAACATATAACCTTGAAAGACCTCATTGTTGCCGGTATCTTTAAGGCCAACGACGAACTTACGATAAGTTACCGCGGCAAGGATTTAACGGCGACTCTTTTAGCCGACGGCAAGATTAGATATGAAAATAAAACCTACGATGGACCGCTGGCCGGCGTCACTGCTGTCAGAGGACAGACCTGCGATGGCTGGTATTGCTGGAATGCCAAAGACCACGCTACGGGTAAAAGCTATTCTATCAGCCATTATCGTGCTGCGTTACTGAGGCAAAAGCGTGAGGGTCACTAGCACTAGCAATGCGGTGTTAATCGACCAGTTTTTTTCGGTACTGTCATTGCGAGACCATCCCGACTTTGTCGGGAGGCGAAGCAATCCGTGTGGAGAGGAAAGAACTCCACCCCTCCCAGATTGCCACGTCGTCTTGATTTCATCGTGACTCCTCGCACTGACAATAGAATCAACCTTTAAGTTGACTTTTCGACATATCTCCCGTATGCTATGGGAAATAAATAGAATATAGAACTTTAGGGGTGCCCAGCGTAAGCGCGGGCTTAAACGGAAGGCAAGTACGGTGTAAATCCGTCACAGTCCCACCTGCTGTAA
>JACQOM010000029.1 GCA_016202525.1 Chloroflexota bacterium
CGTTGGACAGGTCGGTCGGCTCCAGTCCGAGCTTGTCCTCGATGGCCCTAATGATGTCTACCGCATTGGGATAAAAACAGTTTTCCAGATGCCTGGCAGTAGGGCAGGGGGTCGGCGCAAAGCCTATGCGGTGGACCGGTGACTTCAACTGGCCGAAGCATTTCTCGGCAACGCGGGCGGCCACTTCAGCGCTGAACCCGTAATCCAACCAGTCGTTATCGGCGACAATGCAGTGACCGGTCTTAGCTACCGACTTGATAATCAGCTCGTCATTAAAAGGGGCGATTGTCCTGGGGTCGACTATTTCAATACTTACCCCTTTTCTTGACATAATCTCAGAGGCTTTGAGCGCCTCGACATTCATCCATGAGGTGGCGACGACGGTTATGTCTTTGCCTTGGCGTAAGACCTGGCCGCCTTCTAACGGTATGGTAAATGGTTCCTCCGGGACTTCATCCTCCTGCCAGTACAGCCATCTATGCTCGAAGAGCATTACCGGATTGTTATCCCTTATTGCCGAGATAAGCAGCCCTTTGGCGTCTCTGGGAGTTACCGGCAGGACAATCTTCAGCCCGGGAATATGGGCGAAGGTCGAATACATGCTCTTGCTGTGTTGAAAACCCTGTCCCCACCCCCGTCCGATAATAGCCCTTATCACCAGCGGGACGCTCAGTCCGCCTGACATGTAGCGGTAGGCAGAAACCATGTTAGCCAGCTGGTTCATCGCCAGTAGCAAAAAGTCCACGCGGATATGAATATGGATTGGTCTCATGCCATTAATGGCTGCGCCTAACCCAAAGCCGGTCATCGTATCTTCACAGAGCGGGGTGTCAAAACATCTCTCCGGCCCGAACTTTTCCACCAGGCCGTTGGTACTGCCGAATATCCTTTTGTGGTCGGGCACACCGATTCCATAGACGAAGACAGCGGGGTCCCTGTCCATTTCCTGGGACATTGCCTCATTTAGTGCCTGGCAATAGCTGATTCTTCTCATGATGACAAAACCCCGTTATATAGCTCGCTTTCCCGGGCGAAAGGCGCTTCTTTAGCTGCCTTGATACTGTTGTCAACCCGGGTATCAATTTCCTTTTCAATCTTGATAATCTCTGCATCTTTGATACCCAGTTGCACCAGTTTCTTTCTCTGTAAGTTCACCGGGTCTTTCTGATACCATTCCTCGAATTCGGCTCTGGGCCGATAGCCGGCATCGAAGTCCTCGTTGACTCCGACGTGTTCCAGGTAGCGGTAATACTTCACATGCATAAAGACAGGCATCTGTGTTGTTTTTATTAGCTTAGTTGCCCGATTGGTCAGTTTATAGATAACCTCGGCATCGGTGCTGTCTTCTTTAAGCACATTACAGTTAAATTTAGCGGCAATATCGGTAATTGAGTCATAGCCCTGTCGCTTATGCTTGGCGGTGTGGACGGCAAAGCCGTTATCTTCACAAACAAATATGACCGGCAGTTTCATCAGGCAGGCAACATTGAAACTCTCCCAGAAGCTGCCTTCATCAAGGGCGCCGTCGCCGAAAAATACAGCCACAACTTTACCGTTGTTCTGCCGTTTGTTGGCGAAAGCGGCACCTACCGCTACCGGAATGACATTAGCCACAATGGCTGAGGTGCCCATGAAACCGCATTCGGGAGCGCACATGTGCATCGAGCCGCCCCTGCCTTTTAGGAAGGCGGTGTCTTTACCGTACATCTCGGCAAAGAAATCCTCTATCTTCTGTGTTTTAGCCAGAAATATGGCGTGAGAGCGGTAGGTAGCAAATACCTGGTCGGTGGCTTTTAAGGCGTGGCAGACTCCCACCGCTATTGCCTCTTCCCCCATCGACATGTGCATCGGCGTCTTCATATCATCTTCGCTATAATGCTCGCGGATTTTCTCCTCGGCTCTTCTTGCCAGATATAGCTTTTGGTAAAGGTCTAAATTCAACATGTTAACCTCGGTCACCTTTTTCGCGGGCAAAAAATTCGCGCCAGTAGTCCAGCATGTCTTGAAGCGTCTTATCGAACTTAATCTTCGGCTTCCAGCCGGTGGCGGCCGTAAATTTATCGATACAGGGAATCTGCCATGTGACATCTGAAGGTCTGAAACGAGATGACTCAGCTTCAAGGGTAATGTTTTTCACTCTGGAAAGCTTCAGCAGCTTGTTCAGCATATCACCGACGGTCATAGTCTCAACCCCACCGATGTTATAGACCTCGCCCGGTGGGCATTTGTTCACCAGCAACCAGTAGGCCTTTACTGCATCCCTAACATCCAAGTATGTCCTGGTACTATCTAAATTACCGTGCTTAACTGCCGGCGGTTGTTTACCTGATTCGATATCGGCAATCTGCCTGGCAAAGTCGGATTCAGCAAAGACCTCACCCCGCCTCGGTCCGGTATGGGTGAACATGCGGGTCCTTATTGTCTTTACCTTCCAGGACAGCCAGTACTGATAGGCTAACATATCTTCACCTACCTTGCTCACCGCATAAGGTGAAGCCGGCCGAAAGGGATTGGTTTCTTTTATTGGTGTCTCGTTTTTCTCGACCTGGCCGTAGACTTCAGATGAACTGCAGATATGGACTACAGGGTCGTAGTCAGAGGTATATTTCAATTCTCTAACCGCTTGCAGTAAGTTGCAGGTGCCGATGACATTGGTGGTCAGCGTCACTACTGGTGCCTCAGAGCTAAAAGGAACGTAGGACTGTGCTGCCAGGTGAAAGATGACATCGGGTTTCTGATTTGCGAGGATTGTTTTCAGGGAAGGCAGGTCCTGCAGGTCGCCGGATTCCAGCGTAATTCTATCCAGAATGTGTCTGACATTGTCTTTAGGGGCACGCCAGCGGGCTAAGCCCAGAATTTGAATTTTGGGAAAGTTGGCCAGGATATAGTCAGCCAGATGGCTGCCGACAAAGCCGGTAATGCCGGTGATAAAGACATTTTTTATTTGGTTCATAGCTATCCCTGTTTACGGCACTTTATTACAAGGTGCCAGCCAAGTTCATTCTTACTATCGATAGTTAGCTTAACTTTTCTTTGTTCCGGCAAATCTATTACTGTATAGTGTACACTGACCTGCACATTGTCGAACAATCTTTCAAACAATTCTTGCCCTTCTTCTTTGGTGTAAGCCTTAGTATAAGGGCATCCCTCATTTCTTTCAGAATAGCGGGCAACTAATTCTTCCTCCGTGCAAAGTCCATCCAGTAACAGACGCCCCTTTATACCGTGTAAGTATATTATACTGTAAGCATAAAGTAAGCTATCTTTGTTGTAGAGCATAACCATTAGTTTGCCGCCAGGTTTTAGTACCCTGTGTATCTCACTAAGAACTTTATCAACATCGGGTATATGATGCAATACTCCAAAACTATAGACGCAATCAAAACTATTATCGGCGAAATCTAGCTTTTTGGCGTCAAAACGGGCCACTTTTATGGGAAGACCTGCCTCCTGAGCCAGTTCTTTGGTGAGTTTAACCGCACCTTCAGTTAAATCTACAGCCGTTACCCTAGCTCCATGCCGGGCAAATTCAAGCGAGTCTATCCCCGCACCACAGCCTATCTCCAGTACCGACTTATTGGCAAATTCACTAAATCTAAAGACAGTCTGCATATAGTCCTGTAGAGAATACCGGAACTGTCTTTTCTGTTCGTAACTCCATTTCTCCGTTGTAAAACTCATTGGGGTGCATCTTTCCCAGTATTCTCTTATTCTATTATCTATACTCATTGTTTTCCTCCAGACTTTTCATCCTAGTTCGGACTGACTATAACAGATTCCTTTAGGGACTCCTGCCCCAATCCCCAATTCTCATCGTTGAATACGGTGGACGAATGTTTCCAGCGTATCTGTCTTAGATATTTTAGATAGTCTCTATGAGTTAGTTGCTGTATGCCAGCTGCCCTTAGTCTCTCATCAAGCAACTTTGCCCCCATTCCCGGCGCCCAACCTGACCCGGGAGCATGCTCGATATGATAAATAGGCATTGGCTCTTCCAGCACCAACTCCTTCGCCCCGCCGTAATGTGCCACGGCACACATCAGTCCATCCAGGTGCAAGGAGAAGGTCTCAAACTCAGCATTGCCACGCAACGCCAACCAGTGCTCCCGAGCCATTAGCGTAAAATCGCCGCAGGCGTTGGTATGAAGAGGGCTACCGTATATTATTGGTTTTATGGCTTGAGCCACGCGGTTATAAGGGTAGAGGAAAATGTCTTTTCCGAGTCTAGCAACGTCTTGTGTATTTCTAAGAGCTTGCACTCGCTTTTTGAAAGCCTGGAGTATAGAGAACGTTTCCTCTGGTTTTCCCAGGATTATGGTCTTACCCCGGGTGTTAATTCGAATAATGTTGTCTCGACAATAATCAAGTTGTTTGGTAATGGATACGTCACCCGGTATGTCTGATGGGATATCATAGCGGTCGATACGGTACATATACCCTGTTGTCATTTGTCCGGATGCGAAGAAGTCCATAAGCTCATCCGAAAAAAGAATATCGATATTGGTCGCCAGAATGAAACGGCCGCGGGCACGGCGGATGCCGACGTTTTTGCCAATCATCTGGAAGAGCGGCAATCTATCGGATTGTTTGAAGCGGTGGTGAATTTCCGGCTGTACCTCGATAATTCGAACAGTGCATGGTCCGGTATCCTTTGGCCATTTGAGCGCCTGCGCGAGCCGCGGCCGGTCCGGTGGTGGGTTCCACTCTACGATGATAAGCTCTGAGCTAAGGTTGTGCCGCCTAGCTTGTTCCAGCCAGCCGGTGACGAACAACTGCATCCTTTGGAGCAGATTACCCCCGTGGTCGTCGTTACGCGATACCACTACGACTGATAAGATTGGTTCCTGGCTCATCGATAGCTCTCACCCTTACGGAATCACGTTTAATAATTACTGTTCCCATTCCGCCCGGCAAATCATCGTCTCCGGCAACTTTTCCTTGCCGAGTCCCCAATTCTCATCATTAAATATGTATGAACGCTTACTGGTTAGGATATCTCGACACATTTTCTGATATTCAGTATAGCTAAGAGTAGGCACTCCGTGTACGACTCTTTTAATTCGATAACCCATTAGCAAAAGGAACTTGCGATATATAACAATTATTCTGTTGTTAAGCCATGTTGGTATGAAATTGAATGATAGCCATCGTTCGAGTGGCAGTTTGTCTCTTTCTATTCTATCAGTGAATTTATCGTCATGGTCGATGTGATAAATACGCATCGGTTCCGCCAATATTACCTCTTTCACTCCTGCCATATAAGAGGCATAAGACAAAAGCCCGTCGACATGAGCCGCAATGATATCAGCTTCCCGATAGCCGCGCAGCAGGTGCCAGTAGTGCCGGGACATTA
>JACQOM010000035.1 GCA_016202525.1 Chloroflexota bacterium
CCGGTTCCTGAACGCGGTGGAGCTGCTGGCCCAACTCCGGTCAGCCTGACCGGCATCACCGGTAGCGGTTTAACGGTTAACACCAGTACCGGTGCTACATCAGCTTCAGTTCTACTGACCACATCCGATGGGAAGGCAACTATTAGCATCGCTGCAGGAACGATTATGCATAACGCCAACGGCACCGCTGTTACCAGCCTCTCCGCCACCCCGGCGATTCCCCCATCTCCTCCACCACAGGGTGCCGTTATTATCAACTATAACTTCGGTCCGGAGAACGCTACTTTCAGCCCGTCGCTAGTCATCAACCTGACTTATGCCGATAGCGACATTCCGGCCGGAGCCAGTGAGGCAGACCTTTACGCCGCCTACTGGGATGGTTCACAGTGGGTTAAGCTGGAAAGCACCGTAAATACCGAGACCAATACCATCTCAGCCAAAGTACCCCATTTCACCAATATCGCTGTGCTTTCAGCGCCACCACCGGCGCCAGTTACGGTAGCACCACCTTTACTTCTACCGCCAGCAACGCTAACGCCGTCTGTACTTCCACCGACAGCGGCTACAGAACCGGTGGTAAGTGCACCGCCAGCGCCAGCTCAGGAACCGGCGGTAACTTCACCACCGGAACCGACGACAGCATTGCCAGCAGCATCCGAGCCGGCTCCATCACCTCGGAAATTCAACTGGGCACTACTGGCAATCCTCGTTGGAATTGCCGCAATCGCGGGCGCAGCTTACGTAATGGCTCGCCGGAAGCGTCAGACTCGAAAGGCATAAAGGATATTTCATGTTTGGCGAGAATGGTGGTCATTCTTCAGTATCCAGCAGCTAACTCTCGCCTCAAGATAAACAACCTTTGGTTGGCTTCTGGAACAAGCTGTGGGTCGAAGGGTACCGGGTCATAGGCGGCGTAGCAGGCCGCGCGGGTCAGCCACTCTACAGTCTCCCAACCCCGGCTGAGGTTCGCCCTTACGATGGCCCCGTACTCGTAAGGGGCTTGATGGCGTTGCCTGGAAGGCAAACCTTTTCTGACGAGCAACGTCACCATTTTGTCGTACACCCGTAACATTGATTTCCTGGCTTCACCATCCAGACTACTATAATCAGTTACTACTTGCCCGCTTCTCCTCTTATGACGCCTTGATAGTAGAATCACCGAAGCGATGATGGCGGCAGCGGTTAAAAGTGCCAGCCAGAGCCAACCCCCTACGGACAGTGAACCGAGGAACCGAACTCCGGTGAATTGCTTCATGACACTGGTGAAACTAACGCCGGTGAATTCTTCCAGCCCGAAATAGACCCAGTTCCGCGCTGTAGCGAATCCCATGGCTTCATTTAGTCTTGGCGTAGGGTCAAAAGCCACCCAACCGTTTTGCTGGAAGTCAATCTCTACCCAGGCATGGGCATCTCCGGCGCGCACCACATGGACTCCCGTCAGAGGGTCGATATAACCGGGCAAATATCCAGCAGCTACGCGAGCCGGCAGGCCGACATGACGGGCCATAACTGCCATGGCAGTGGCAAAATGAGAACAATCGCCGGCTTGCTGCTCAAACAAAAAATAGTCGACCGCATCCCGGTTCGGCGGCGTTGGGCCGACATTGAGGGCGTAGGGATAGTTAGTCAGCAGAAACCGTTCCAGTCTGGTTGCCTTATCGTAATCGGTGGGAGCCCCTCGAACAATGGCTTCAGCCAGAGCCGCGGTGCGTTCACTGATGGGCGGAAGCGTCAGGTCGGAGACGTTCCTGGCCACAACCCGGTCAGTGCGTAAAATCTCCGGTCGGAGGCCTGGCACTAGAGATTGAACACGGTATAGCGTCCCACGTTCTAGAAAGCCCTTAGTCTCTTCCGCCAGATGGATTCTTCCCGGCCAATACCCTGTGAATACGGCGTTAGGCTGGTCTGATAGCAAATAGTAGGCTTGCCAGTATTCTTTTTCTCCCGACCGACTAAGCCTTGAATCGGGCAAAAGGAACCACTCCCGGTCCTGACGGCGCAGTTCTAATTGAGGCGAAGAGTTTAGCCATCCCCGTCCATCGTAGCGGTCTAATACCAGGCCACGCCAGTAGCTGGATATTCGACTACGCACATACATCACTGGAACATCAGCCGCAGTGCCAATATAGCCCAGAGTGGCATAATTCGTCTCGCCATCGCCCTGACGGTCCTGAAGGGATGGTAGAATTCCCGGCGTCGCCGAGGCACCGGGTTTACCGGGTAGACGAGCAAATTTGTCAATGCCGAGGTCCAATCGACTCGGTAGCCAGTTTGCCTGTGTTATCTGACTGCTCGCCAGGCGGGGCATCAACAGGAAAAAGATAACTGAGATGAGCAAGGTGCCGCCAGTGAAACTAAGCCAGAACCTGGTCGTCGCCTGCCAATCGAATTTACCTATTGACACGGCCCGGTTTGATTCAGCTTCGAGGCGACTGAGCGCCACAGCGACCAGCGCTAGAATTGTAAATGCTACCGGAAAGACCAGAAACCACGCCTGGAGCGCCAGTTCGCTGATGAGCACCAGCAGCAAGCCTCCTAGAATCAAGCTGGCGACCACATTTCTCCGGCGCATAAGGTCGAAGCTGCCGATAGTCAGCCCATAGATAAGATAGCGGGATAGCAGCAGGCGGTCGCTGAACCCTGAAAGCAGTATATCCCGACCCAGGAAAACAGTGAGCACCATGAAGATAAGTAAAATCAAACTGCGGCGTATTGAAGCATCACGCTGGCGCCAGCTATAAAAATGCCCCATTGCCAGCCCGCATATGCCGATGACGGGCAGCCAGGGGTCTCTAATCGCCCAGGCAACAGCGGCTATGCAACAACTGACAGCGAGGAATGCGAAAATCCGGAAACCGGCGGAATATCTAACTTCTGACATTTCTTATCTTGCCTTTCTTACCTTCCGGGAGAGCTAATCTGCCGGTAAGAAATGAGGAACTGCCCAGCTTTTCTATGGCCGCCTCTAAATTACCACGGGAACAGACGATAACATCAAGATTGCTTCTACTCGGCTGGCGAGTGAACTCATTATCCGGTTCATTCGGGGCAAATCCTTCCAGAAGCACCACCACCACTATCGGCATTCGTTGGGACTGCTGCCATACAGCCGGGATAAGCTCGATCGCAGCTTTGGGCACTATCGCTACAACTACCTCTCCTGGCTCGACTATGCTTTTCAGGTCGGCCCAGGCACCTTTCCCCCCGGTCTCCAGGCGAGCCAAGAAGTCCATTGAGTCCTGCCATCCGGCGTGGCGCAGACCTTTTTCGCCAGCGACCATGTTGATACTACGCCCGGAGTCAGCACAAAACCTGGCCAGACTGGCTGCAATCTTGATACTATATTCCAGAGTCGTTTCTCTACCTGTCCCCGGGTTAGGACTGGTGGCAAAGGCAACGGTCACCGGTCCCTGACCGGATTTCTCAAATTCTTTAAGCATAAAATGACCTACACGCGCTGTGTTTCGCCAGTGGATATGCTTGAGAGGGTCGCCGTATTGATATTCCCTTGAGCCATAGAATTCAAAACCGGAGGGAGACTTGGCGGCGACTCCCCTGTCATCAGACCACAAGGTCTCGGCGGCGAATAGTCCTTTCATCGGGTAATAAGCGGGGAAGACGGTTAGATTCAGTGGCAACTTCCAGACACGCCGCCGCACAAAAAGGCCCAGCGGGTCACTGGCTTGCAGGGTAGTCCTGGCCGATTGGTAGTGCCCGCGCTGATAACAGACCGCTGTATAGGAAAAGGCAGTTACGGACCTCGGCCCGATTTTGTTGAGGATAAAAGCTCTCGGCGGCTTCCCCGGCTGGTCAAAAGGGCAGTCCTCTAATATCTTGATAAAATACCTGGATAGGCGGCCGCTATTGGTCACCTTGAGCTTGACTTCAACGGTATCATCCTCCACAGGACCGCTTAATTCTGAGCGGTGAAGCGGGCGCCTTGCCCGGAGTACCTGACGTTCCACCTTCAAGGAGCTAAGGCTATACCAGTCTATGATTACCGAGAGCACCAGCGCGCTCCAGATAATGGCATCAAAAAGATAGAGCCAGCCTATTTGACTCTGGCTGGCTAAAAAATAGAGGAACACGCCACCGAAGATAAAACCAAAGCCTGTCTTGGTCATCGCCGTTTCTTATAGAGGTACGGGAACTGTCTGTAAAATATCATTTATGCATTTTCCCGCAGAATCAGGCTCAGAGGAACGAGGAAGGATGCGATGCTGGAGCACTGGGAGCGCAACTAACTTCACATCGTCAGGAATAACGAATTCTCTCTCTTCCATAGCCGCTCTGGCCTGTGCCGCCCTTTGTAGAAAAACAGCGCCACGCGGGCTGACGCCGATGGCTATTTCATCGCTCTCCCTCGTTGCCGCTACAATCCTGGCAATATACTCTTTTACCGGGCGGGCAACATTGACCAGATACACCTGCTTTTGCATGTTCAAAATGTCAACTGCAGTTAGCACCGGGGTCAGGGCAGATTCCCCGTGTTCATTCCGTTCCAGTATTTCGACCTCCTCCTCCAATTTGGGATAACCCATACCAAAGGACAGCAGGAATCTGTCCAGTTGGCTTTGAGGTAGCGGAAAGGTACCGTGCGCCTCAGCCAGGTTGCGTGTCGCAATAACAAAGAAGGGCCGGGGCAAAGGATGAGCAGTACCATCGAAGGTAACATGGCCCTCACCCATGGCCTCCAGCAAGGCCGATTGCGTTCTGGGGCTGGAACGGTTTATCTCATCGGCCAGTACTATGTTAGCGAAAATAGGGCCCGGTACAAACTTAAAATCGCCGCTGGCCGGGTAATATATCGATGAGCCGGTAATATCCGTGGGCAACAGGTCGGGAGTGAACTGGATACGCTTGAAGTCAGCCTGTATGGATTGTGCCAGTGCCTTGGCTAAGAGTGTCTTACCCACACCCGGAAAATCGTCGAGCAGGACATGACCCTGACAGAGCAGACCGAGCAGGCTCATTTTTATGACGTCTGGACTGGCTACCACCACCTGACGGATGTTGGTCACTACCGCCTGTAACTGATGAGCCAATTCATGTTTCAACAAGTTCCCCGCCTCACTCTTCTGAAATTTCTACCTGTCTGGTCGCATGCTCAGATTGATTTATTATACATTGTTATTGGGCTTACATGAAAGGCAAGCCTCGCAACAGCAACGCTTTTCTTTTGGTTGATAACACCTCCCGGAACAAACCCATTGACACAATTGTCTTCCGAGCTTACACTGTTAGTAGCGCGCCGGAGGTATTACCTTTTCATGAAATGTCCCGTAGACAAAAGCGATATGATTGTGGTCGAGCATGAGAAGATTGAGCTTGACTACTGTCTCCGGTGCTCGGGGGTCTGGTTTGATTCCAAAGAGCTGGAATTACTGGTATCAGTTCTCAATGCCAAAGGGGCAAATTTATCCTATAACGAACTACTTAGCCCTAACAATGCCGGTGGAACCGAAGTCAGACGAAAATGCCCTATCTGCGGTCACAAAATGGATAAGGTCTGCTTCGGGGAAGAACCCAAGGTACTCATCGATAGCTGTCCGCTGGGCGATGGACTCTGGTTTGATAGCGGAGAGTTGCATCAGGTGCTGCAAAAAATGGGACCACAGAAAACGCCGACATCCAGAGATGTAATCTCTTTTCTGGGTAATGCTTTTCAGTCCACTCACGGAGCGGGCAGGAAAGAATAGATGCAGTCCGATAAGACTATCAGTAAATATTAGGGAGGTAAACAACCATGCCTGTATTCATTATTATCGGGGTAATTATTGTCATTCTAATCATCCTGTACATCGCCACCTATAACGGGCTGGTCGGCTTACGTAATCAGACCAAGAATGCGTGGGCGCAGATAGACGTCCAGCTTAAAAGACGTCATGATTTGATTCCCAATCTGGTAGAGACCGTAAAAGGCTACATGCAGCATGAGCGGGGGACTCTGGAAGCAGTGACCAATGCCCGAAATCTGGCACAATCAGTAGCCAGTTCCGGCCCTGCCGAGAGAGCCAAAGCGGAAGGGGAACTGAGCAGTGCTTTAGCTCGTTTGCTGGTGGTAGTGGAAAATTATCCCAACCTGAAAGCCAACCAGAATTTCCTGGCGCTTCAGGAAGAATTAACTTCCACCGAAAACAAAATCAGTTTTTCCCGCCAGTTCTACAACGATTCTGTTCTGAGCTACAACAATAAAACTCAGATGTTCCCTTCCAATATCATTGCCAGTATGAGTGGCTTCAAACAGGGCGAATTCTTTGAGGTCAAAGCCCCCGAAGAAAGAGAAGCCCCCAAATTCAGCTTTAGCGCTGCACCTAAAAGCGACGCCAAATAAAAATCCATGTGGGAACAAATCAGGTCTAATCAGGTCAGGTCGGTTGTCCTGATAATCGTCATGGGCATACTATTGCTCCTGATTGGTTACTTTATCGGCCTCTACTTTCTCGGCAGTGCTGTTGCCGGTCTGATTATTGCCCTGATTGTCTGGGGCATAATGGACCTGATAGCCCTTTTTCAGGGCGATAGCATCCTTCTCGCTATGGCCGGAGCCAGGAAAATCGGCCCCCAGGACCACCCCCGCCTCTACAACGTGGTCGAGGAGATGAAAATCGCCTCCGGGCTGGAAAAAATGCCGGCTGTCTACATTATCGACGACACGGCTCTGAATGCCTTCTCGACCGGTCGCAGCCCCGACCATGCGGCGGTTGCTATCACTACTGGATTACTGGACAAGCTCAACCGTGATGAACTACAGGGCGTCATCGGCCATGAGATAGGACATATCAAGAACCAGGATATCCGGCTCATGCTGATAGCCAGCATTCTTTTAGGTGCTATCGTCATTCTCGCCTATTACGCTACCAGAATCATGTTCTATAGTGGTATGTCTGGCGGGGGCAACCGGAGAAAAAGCTCCTCCGGGAGAAGCGGCGGTGGACTGGTAATGGTGATTGTCCTGGCAGTCGGCATCATCCTGATGATACTAGCGCCGATTATGGCGCAGCTCATTTACTTTGCCATTTCCCGCCGGCGGGAATATCTGGCTGATGCCTCTTCCGCCCTCTACACCCGCTATCCTTCAGGTCTGGCATCCGCTCTGGAAAAGCTGGCGAACAATAATACTCAGGTTAAGAATGCCAATAAAGCCACAGCGCCGATGTACATCAGTAATCCCTTTTACAAGAAAGGGTTGTCAGCCAATGACCTTTTCGCTACTCATCCACCCCTCGCCGACAGAATAGGTATTTTGCGCGCCATGGGTGGGGCTTCCTATGCCGATTATGAAAAGTCTTATCAAAAGGTAAAGGCTTCTAGTGTTATCCCTGCCTCCGCTTTAGCCGGTGCCGCCGCTGTTGAGGTACGGACAGCATCTCCCGGAGCCGAGGCCGGGGAAGTCCAGGAACAGATTGAGCGCACCCGCGAGACCTCTGACTTAATGTGGCGTCTGAGCAACTATAGGTCCCTTACCTGTGAGAATTGCGGTGTCCGCCTGAGGTTACCACCCAACTACGATGAGCCGTCCATTCAGTGCCCGCGCTGCGGCCATATAAACCAGGTTTGAGCGCCTGGTTCACGCATAAAAGTCACCGGTTCGAGGCCAGTACCGCCCACTTTTGTGCTATTTTTGAGCTACAAAGGTTCTACTTCTGTTTACATTAAGTGCAAACACTCTGCCATTTTCCCCCGTCACACGTAGTCATCATACAAGGGGACGATACCTAGAACTGGTGGCCTTCGGGATGGATCCCTTTCATCGACTAGAACCTTTCTGTATTGCAGGTAGAAGCAAACCCGGGGTATAATGCTTGCTATTCAACCCAATAGCGAGAAGGAGGATAATAGTAATGTACGAAATCCTGAGGGCTATTCATGTGCTGGCTGGCATCTTTCTCGGAGGCGTAACCATGTTTGAACTATTCATACTAAATCCGGGTTTGCGGCGCCTTGGTGCCGCTACTCAAGGAGCGGTAACGGGTGCAATCACGTCGGTAATGAGTCCGGCTATGGGAGTAAGTTCGGTATTGCTGCTGGGAACCGGGATAGCTATGGCTCTGACAGGGCGTGATTTGGCTTCTCTGGCGATGACCGTCTGGGGCTGGGCAATGATTATTACGGCTATCGCTATGCTCGCCTTTCTGGTTAACGGACTTGCCGGTGTAATGCCCACGTCGAACCGCATCAAGAAACTCGCTATCATTATTGCCGGGCGCACCCCGACGGCTGAAGAGGGTCAGCAGATGAAGCAGCTTTCAGCTAAAATGGACAAACTACAGAATCTCCAGATTGTCTTTGTGATGGTGGGTTTAGTGCTGATGATTTCGGGTAGATTTCTATAGTCTCGGGTGATGTCATATAGTTTTAGTCCACTTGGGGTATCAATAGGCAGAACTCCTAC
>JACQOM010000036.1 GCA_016202525.1 Chloroflexota bacterium
GTATAGAGGGTGATAAATCCGGGGAAACGGTTGACCAGGCTGGAAGTGCGGAACAGATAATTGTTCTTCGTTTGTTTACATCTGGCTTCGATATCGACCGTAGTGTTATCGAATATGGCGGCTGACATCTGGCTGGCGACCATCCGCTTCCAGATAAGCTCATAGAGACGGAACTGGTTGGCGTTCAGGTGGGCTTTAACCTGGGACGGTTCCCGCCCGATGCGGGTGGGGCGGATGGCTTCATGGGCTTCCTGGGCGCCTTTGACCACCCGGGTAAAAGTGCGGGCGCGCGGCGGCACGAAGTCGGCGCCGTATTTACTTTCGATAAATTCACGGGTTTCGGCGATGGCGGTGCGGGCGACCTGGGTGGAATCGGTGCGCATATAGGTAATCAGACCCACGCTGCCTTCTTTACCGATAGGCAAGCCTTCATAAAGCTGCTGGGCAATAGCCATCGTCTGCGAGGCACTGAAGTGGAGCCGTCGCCAGGCTTCCTGCTGCAGGGTGCTGGTGATAAACGGCGCCGCCGGCTGGCGGGTTACCTTTTTTGTCAGAACCTTGCTAACGCTGTAGGCGGCCTCTTCCAGTTCTTCTTTAAGAACGGCGGCCTCTTTTTCGGTATGGATGTCCAGTTTAGTGCCACCGGCAAGGCCGACGAGCATGGCACGGAAGGCGGCTTTAGCCATGGTCTTGGTTAGCTCAGCCTCGATAGACCAGTATTCGACCGAAGTGAATTTTTCAATCTCACGCTCGCGGTCGACGATAATCCTCAACGCAACCGATTGCACTCTGCCGGCGGAAAGACCTCTTCTTACCTTCCGCCAGAGTAAAGGGCTGATTTTATAGCCGACCAATCTATCCAGAACCCGCCGTGCCTGCTGGGCATTAACGAGTTGCATATCGACGGCGCGGGGGTGCTCGAAAGCCTCCTTTATTGCCTCCTCCGTTATTTCGTGGAAGACGACGCGCCGGTAGGGGGTCTTGCCCGAATTGATGACATTGACCAGATGCCAGGAGATGGCTTCTCCCTCACGGTCAGGGTCGGTTGCCAGATAGATGGCGGAGGCCGTTTTGGCGGCGTCTTTAAGCTCCTTGGCGATTTTGCTCTTCGCCCGAGGCACGACATATTTAGGCATAAAGCCGTTTTCAATATCCACGCCAAGCTGGCTCTTGGGCAGGTCGCGGACATGTCCCATGGAAGCCTTGAGGTTGTAAGTGCTGCCCAGAATCCGGCTCAGCGTCCGGGCCTTGGCCGGCGATTCAACGATAACCAGTTTTTTCTTAGCCATACTATTCTACTTTTACCCTATATTCCTCTCTCATTTCTTTAGCCAGAGCATAATTCATGGCCCCTACCTGCTTCACCAGTCCCTTTAGCTCCATCATCGCCAGTGTGCTGCTGACGGTGGCGATTGCCAGACCGCTGGAGCGGCAGACCTCGTCGATATGAGTAGGCTCGGCGCCCAGTTTTTTCAGCAACAGGGACTCGGTGTCGGAGGCGGGGATAATCTCTTTCATTTCTATCTGGTGAGCCACCGCCGTCAGGTTTAATTCCTCCAGAATATCGGTATAGTCACGGACGAGTTTCGCCCCATCCTGGATGAGGTGATTGGTGCCGTTGCTGGCAGGCGACAGGATACTGCCCGGTATGGCAAATACCTCCCGGTTCTGCTCCAGCGCCATGCGGGCGGTAATCATGGCACCGCTGGTCTCTCCGGCTTCGGTGACCAGCACCCCCAGGCTGAGTCCGCTCAGAATGCGGTTACGCCGGGGGAAGTTTTCCGCTCTGGGACGGGTACCCAGGGGGTATTCACTTATCAAGGCTCCCTGCTGCATGATACGGCGTGCCAGTTCGGCGTTTTCCGGGGGATAAACGCTATCCAGCCCGCAGGCAAATACGGCGATTGTCCGGCCACCGGCTTCAAGGGCGCTGTGGTGGGCTACCGAATCGATGCCTTTAGCTAGGCCGCTGGCGATGGTGATTTTATTGCGGGCAAGGTCGGTTACTAATTCCTCGGTCACCTGTCTCCCATAGACTGTGGCGCGCCGGGTACCGACTACGGCAAGTGACCACTCATCCTCGGGGAGCAGTGAACCCCTGATGTAAAGCAGGGGCGGGTAGTCATAGATTTCTTTGAGGCGGGACGGATAATCCGGGTCATGCCAGGTAAGCACGGTGACGCCAAAGCGCTCCAGCTTTTCCATCTCCTCTTCCAGAGAAATTTTGGGCCGCCAGGTGGCAGCTGCCCGTATGGCGCTGTTATCCAGTCCGGCCTGCTTTAATTCCGCCGGGGTCGCTTTCCAGGCATCCTCCAGATTGCTGAAGTGGTTCTCAAGCTGGCTAAGCCTGACCCGCCCGATACCCGGTACCAGGCTAAAGCCCACCCGGTATTTAATGTCTTTCTTTTTTTCTCCCAAAGTAATGCCATTCTAGCACAGGGGTAAAGTGGTGACAATCAGAGTTTGTCTACCTATGACGAGCAGCCTGGAGCGGAAGACGGAGCATGATTTTCAGGTCTTTTTGATGTCTGCCAAGAGGGACAGCACACCTAAAGCAAAAAAGAGTACTGCTTCCAGCCAGTTTTGTTTCTGGAGAGCTTCAATCAGAGCAATCCCGAAAAATATTACGAATACCGCAAGGTTGGTAAATTTTGGTTTTTTCATATTGTTTTATATGGCTTGCCAGCTGATTTTAGTGTATGTTGGCGGAGAGGGTGGGATTCGAACCCACGGTGACCTTACGGCCACACACGCTCTCCAGGCGTGCCTGTTAGACCACTCCAGCACCTCTCCGCAAAAAGAAATTGTCTCAAGTCATTATGCTAACGGCGTAGTTGTGTGTTGTCAATGTCGAACTACCATCAGCTATTAGCTACTATCGAGCCTCTTATGATTCTTCCACCGCCGAGTAGTATTGAAAGTTCACCATTTATGGCAATCCTGGCCTGCTTGATTGTTGCCTTAAGGTCGTCTTTCATAAATTTTACATAATGTTCGCCTTCAAACAGTTTAACAAAGTGATAGGTTAAGAATCGGCCAATCCTGTTTTTAGGCAAGTCATAGTCGACAATCACTATCGTTCCCTCGGGTCTGGTCACCCTAACCATCTCCTGCAACGTCTTTTCTCTTACCGTGAGCGGCATCTCGTGTAAGGCAAAAGAGACACAGGCAACGTCAAAGGTGTTAACCTCAAAAGGTAGATTGGTCGCATCGGCGAGCTTAAATTTCGCATTTTCATATTTATTCTTTCTGGTGGCTATCCTGAGCATGCCTTCAGATAAATCGACACCGGTGACATTATAACCTTTTCTGGCAAAGGCAAAAGCCTGTTTCCCGGTTCCGGTGGCTATGTCCAGAATCCTGGCTCCCGCGGGCGCATCAGCAAAACCGACCACAGTATCTCTTACCTTTGAGATAGGCGCTACCACTATATCATAAAAGGGAGCAAAAAATGTCCAGAACTTTTTCTGGATGTAATCCTTTTCCTCGGTCATTTTCTGA
>JACQOM010000030.1 GCA_016202525.1 Chloroflexota bacterium
CGTCACAGGCCAGCCTTTCAATCAATGGATAAACGAGCATGAAATCGGCCATCTGGCTGGCTGCCGACCTATCCTGATAATGGACGTCTTCGAGCATGCCTTCATTACCGACTACGGGCTGAAACGGGCTGACTACATCACCGCCTTCTTCCAGAACATTAACTGGGGCGTTGTGGAGAACCGGCTGAAGTAGGCGGCCTCACTTCAAGACTAAGCTTTACAGCATACCTATAAAAAGAGGCTGGCGGTTTGAACCGCCAGCCTCTTTTATTACCCGCCTCGCAACCGTACTACGGCTTAAAATCCCATCGACTTCTTCAACGTCTGGTCAAGCCAGACATACTTGAGAGGATACCAGAGAGTCGAAATGCCCAGATAGTGTTCACCATGGTAGTTCTTGAGCCAAGGCCACCACACGTGGTAGATATAGGGGCCCGGGAACTGAATCTGCCAAGCCTGCTCGATAACGTATTTATTGAAATCCTTCATCATCGGCCAGAGCTTTTGTTCGTTAAAGATGTAGTCTGCCCGGGTATCGTCATACACCTTATTGGTGTAGGGGTCGTTAATCCGGGCTACGTCAGCGAAGTCCGTCGGATGAGTATGGTGAAAGGCGAAGGGTACGGAAACATTCCCATCAGACCAAGCCGCCTCTTTCTGATTAAAGCCGCCGGTAATAGACTCAAAGACAGCTCTTTCTTTGATATCGAATACCAGGTTAACGCCAACTTTAGCCCAGTATTCTTTGATTATAGATAAGACATCAACCTGGGTTGGTTGGACAAGTACCTCTATCTTAAAGCCGTTGGGATAGCCTGCGTCAGCCAGCATCTTCTTGGCCTTATCGGGTTGGTAGGTGTACATATCCCGGACCACCTCGTTTTGCTCCGCCATCGGGGTGTACATCGGCATGTATTCCGGCCAAGGGACGATGGGATAAACCAGGTCGGCATTACCTTTAAAGTAGTCTTTGATTATGGTCTTATAGTCGATGGCCATGGTCAGCGCCTGACGAACCTTCTTGTTAGACCAGGGTAGCTCCGGCTTATCCACTCTGAGACCTATCCCGTCCGGGTTTCGTGAAAGATACCTTATATACTTCAAATCAGGCCGGGCCTTGAGTATCAACTCGGCGTCCTCCCAGTTAAGAGCAGCGTGGCCGGACCCAACCAGGGCATCGGTCTTACCGGTGCGCAGTGCCGCTTGCTGCGTGGACTTATCTTCAATCATCAGGAACTTGACACCATTCAGATAGGGTAATTGCTGCCCCTTCCCGGGGCCAATGGGGTCTGTGTCCCAGTAGCTGGGGTTCCGGACAAAGGTCATCGAGCTATCGGGAACGTAGTCTGTTATCATGAAGGGACCCGTGCCCACGACATCCGTCGGAGTCCGCATTTTGTTGAATTTGTCGTAGACTTCAGGCGGATGGATTTCACTGAAATCTGCAACATAATACATTACGGCACTGGCCGTACCTGGCTGCAGCTTCAGTGTAACCGTGTATTTGTCAGTGGCTTCTATGGATAGCGGGCGCTCCTCCGGCCCGACTCTACCCTTAAACCAATAACCTTCGGGGTCAAAAAACCAGTCCTTCAGGGAACGAACGACGTCATCAGCCGTTAGCTCTCTTCCATTCACCAGACGGCTGGCTGCACTGTTCGCGTTAAGACCATAATGAACCCCTTTGCGGATATGGAAGACTAGAGTATCCGGGTCGGGCCTCTCATAACTTGTCGCCAGCCGGGGCGACATGAAGTAAAGGCTGCCGACGAAGGCAAAAAAGCCTACCTCATTGCTGCCGGCCGGCCCCTTCGCCCAATCTCCTCCCCACAACGCCTCATTGGTCAGATTAAGGTTAATGCTTGTAGACTTGCTCACCAGAACCGGGGCAGTGCCTAATATCCGCCGGGTGATAATGTTAGACACCCCGCCATATTGTGGCTTTTCCTCAGGCGCTGCCGACTTTTCACCGACCAGGGCTTTCGGTGGCGTCCCGGGGGTTGTCGGCGTAGTCGGCGCCGTTGGTGTTGTCGGTGCTACCGGTGTCGTTGGTGCTGCCGGTGCTGGTGGAGCCGGTGGTGCCGCTGGAGCACAGGATAGCAGTACCAGAGATAGTGCCATCAGACTACTTACCACCAGCCAGACAATGTTCCTCTTCATGTTCCCCTCCTCCTGAATCCTTGATATTTGCCTAGTTTATATACCTTTGCCGCCTGCTTGTCAAGCCAAAGAAGAGACCCTCTGAAAATCAAGAACACCTGTAACTGATTAATAAAGAAGGGGAAACCCCGCCTCCAGCCTCTCAGAACCAAAACCTGATTTAAGCAGATACCCCCGCCAGGGTCGGTAAAATCCCCCTTCTTTCCATGTCCTGCCCAACAAAGTCCAGTCCCAATTTTTCCAGGGTGCTTTTTGTAGGGAGACCCTCTTTGGTCCATCCTCTCAGTTCGTACCACCGGTCGACCCACTTATTTAGCAGAGCACGAGTCACAAAACGAGACCCCGCCGGCCGTGGTATCTTAAAATACCTGTCCGGCAAAAGGTCTTCCTCCCTGGTCATTCCAGCCCTCATGTTGTAGGCCCTTACCAGATTTATTGTCCTTCTGGCTATTTCTGTTGCTTTGGTTTCATCAACATCCATGCCCGTGGCCACTGAGATAAGCTCGGCAATCAGGGAGCGCGGGCTTATCGATGGCCAGACATAGCGGCCCTGGTAGAAATAACACTCACCCATGGCATCGGCCAGAGCGTAAGTTTCCTCATTGTAAGTCATAAACTCTACTGCCCCGGCGCTGTCATCAGCCAGCGAGTCGGGTTCGGACCGGAGGAACTTCTTAAGCTCTTCAGGATAGGGAAAAAATGGCGAATTCATATAGACTTCCCTGTCCTCGCGCTCCCAGATAGCGTCCGGCGTGCTGCCCAGAGCTTTGGTAGAGTCTCCTTTATCGTTAATCGCCTCGCAAAGCGCCCCGTTATCTTCCCTCTTAAAGGGATGAGGGTCATACTTCTTGACATAGTAGGCGTATTCCTCAGCCCCCTTGCCGATGCGCTTTGACGCCCAGTAGACACCATCAGCCAGTATGTCTCCAATCCCCTCGCGGTGGGCAATCCTATCCACCAGCCAGAGAGCAACATCAGCATTCGCCCATTCCAGATGCATGCCGCCGGTGTCCTCCTTGGTCAGTATGCCTTTTTGGTAAAGGTCGATAGCAAAGGCAACTTCATTAGCAACCGCCAGGCTATCCAATCCATACTTTTCGATTAAATCGTAAAAGGCCAAGCTGAAATTCATATCGAACAGTCCGGTGGCGATCGTTGCTGCCCCCCAGGAGGTGCATTTTATGTAAAGGTGACCTTTGTCATTCGGGCGTCGGTAAGCATGGTGGCATCTTTGCGCACAATTGTAGCAAGCGGTCTCTCTATCCCTGTTTTCCAGAATAAAATCCTTGGCGATACCGCGTATTCCGTTGATTTTTTTCTCGAGTTCGGGTGTAGTCAGCCCGCTCCGGTTGTAATAGTCTCCGTTTTTAGCGTACCCGGCAATAGCGACACGGCCTTCAAAAACTCCACCCCTTACCCACTTCGACCGTTCCAGAATGCCGTCGCATAGCTCCTGAAACCTGACCGGGTCAGCCACGTTGACATCCTTAGTACCCCTGACAGCAATAGCCTTTAGCTTTTTGTCCCCCATGATTGCGCCGGGGCCACCACGGCTGGCACTGGCCCCGGGGCCATGCTCGATGCTGGCCGCATACACCCTGTTCTCGCCGGCCTGGCCAATACACATTATCTGGACATTATTATCCTTCAGTTCTTCTCTAATGATTTTCTGAGTCTCAAAAGTATCTTTGCCCCAGAGATGAGTAGCATCGCGTAGTTCCACGCGGTCATCGTTTATCCATAAATATACCGGCGCCGCCGATTTACCGCTGAAAACTATCCGGTCATAGCCGGCAAATTTCAGCTCCGCCCCAAAATGCCCACCCATATTGGAATACATGTGCAGACCAGCCACCGGCGACCGGAAAGTAACGGTTGTTCGGTTAGCTCCGGGAACGAGAGTGCCGACGAGAGCACCGGCGCTGACAATAAGCA
>JACQOM010000002.1 GCA_016202525.1 Chloroflexota bacterium
GGACTGGATTGTCACCATAAAGAAGATTTGATTCTGAGGTGCTAAAATAAGAGAGGTGGGATTTATATTACAAAGGAGGCGTAAGACATTATGAATAACGGGGCCGGGCCAACAGAGATATTGAAAAAAGAGCATGCGGCGGTACTGGGCAAGCTGGATACCATGGAAAGGGTTATTGCCCAGCTGGACAAAAGGGAAGAAATTTCAGCTAAGCTGAAAGAGCTGGCGGCTTTTTTCAAGACTGATTTCTGGGTCCATTTCGACAAAGAGGAAAAGGCTCTTTTCCCCGAGTTCGACAACTTTATGCCGCGGGGTGCCGGACCACTCGCCGTAATGCTCGAAGAACATAGAGTGCTGAGGGACACCAACGCAGTGATGCAGCGGGCTGTCGGCAGCTATCTTAATCACGACGACAGTGCCGAAGTCAGGAAAGCAATCAGTCAAAACGGGGCGCACTTTATTGAAACTCTCAGGGGCCATATCTTCAAAGAAGACAACATCCTGTTTGCGATGGCGGAGATGCATCTTGAGCAGGCGCAAAATGATAAGGTCGTTAAACTTTTTGCTGAGATAGAAAAATCTAAGGCAGGTTAAAAAATGGATGCAATCGAAGCATTGCGTAAAAGACGAAGCGTCAAGAGCTATCTAGCCACCCCGGTACCCCGTGAAACCTTGCAGGCGCTGGTTGATTTGGCTCGTCTTTCTCCCTCCGGAGGTAACAAAAATACCTGGCGTTTCATCGTCATAACCCAGCACAACGCGCTGGAGCGCTTGAGCCAGACACATCCTAATTGCAAGTGGTTAAGCTCAGCGCCAGCCGGAATCGCTATCGTCATCGACCCCACTTCTACCCGGTACTGGTTGGAAGACTGCTCAGTGGCAGCCTACTCGATATGGCTGGCAGCAACTGCCCAGGGTCTGGGAGTTGCCTGGGCTGCCATGTACCAGAATGGCAATCCTGCCGAGACCGAAAGAAGACAGCAGTTCGTTCGGGAGACACTATCCATCCCCGGAAATCTTGTTGTGCCCATGGTGCTGGCTATCGGCTATCCTGAATCTCAACCGACCGCCAAGCCACGCCCGGAGCTAAAAGATATAATCTGCTGGGATGGCTATACTTTCAATGAGATCGAAAAGGTTAAAGCCTGAAGGAGGAAACATAAAATGGCTAAGTTGGACCCAATTGTCGAGTTCAGGGAGGACCATCGCAAAGTTCGTGATGGCTTGTTAGACCTGGCTAAGGCGGCTGAGGCGGGTGATGTGACCAAAGCCCGCAGTATCCTGGGGCAGATAGATACATTAGTCGGCCCTCACTTCCGCTATGAAGAGGAAAACCTCTATCCGGCGCTGAAGGAGTTTCTGGGCGATTATGTGGATAGCCTCGTTAGCGAGCATGATGGCGCTATCGATACGGCCAAGGTCGCAGCCAAGGTATTGTCCCAGTCTTCCATATCTAAAGAGGAAGGCAAGGAAGTTTCCAAAGCAGCCAGGTCGCTTCTGGTGCATGTCAGCAATTGCGATGGCCTGAATATCCTGGCTGAGCGGTTTTCCAAGAAGAAGCTGGATGATTTAGGCGAAGCCTATGCCCAATCTCGTAAGGCCGGGGTGTCCCTGCTGCGCTGGGCAGATACCATCCGTAAAAGGAAGTAACGGTTAGATTGACGACAAACAACTCGCCGGATAAAGAGCGAGTAACCATAATACTGCATAGCGGCGCTTATGATAGGGCTTCATATGCCCTGTCGCTGGCACTGGTATCATTAGCCTCAGGTATGGAAGTCCATATGCTGGTTACATTCGAGGGCTTGCTGAGGTTTACCAGGGGACACCTGATGAATAGAGGCGAAGAGACCTCACCCAGGATAAGTGCCAGCATCGAGCGAGGACTGGCTTCCGGGGGTATCCAATCTCTGCAAGCACAACTGGATAATGCCAAAATGCTGGGCTTAAAAATTTATGCCTGCCCCAATGCTATGGCTACCCTCAATGTTGCCAAGGATGAGCTGAGTATAGAAGTGGATGGCATAATGGGGTTAGCGGCTTTCCTACAACTGGCACGGACTGCCTCTATCCACTGGTATATCTAGGGCAGTTAGAAATGCTGAAGCTAAAAAGAGTTTACGAGGGTAAACAACCTGATGATGGGATAAGGATACTCGTCGATAGGCTGTGGCCCCGTGGTTTGCGCTCATCCGGGGCCGGTATCGATGAGTGGCTGAAGGATTTGGCGCCCAGTGATGAGTTGCGCCGCTGGTTTGCGCATATTCCGGAGAAATGGCCGGAGTTCCGGCAGAAGTACCTGGCGGAGCTATCGGCTCCGGAGAAAGGGCTACCACTAAGACGGATTGCCCGGATGGCAGCGGACGGTGATGTTACCCTGCTCTATTCGGCTAGAGATACCGAGCACAATAATGCTAAAGTTCTGGCAGAATTTGTTACCAGCAGCTTGCCCCAAAAATGATACTTGAAAGGAAAGAATGACCGAACTTTTTCAGAGATTGGATACCAGGAAAAGTAAAGACATCAGGGTTCTGGGCAACTTTGTCTCTATCTTTTGCCGGGAAAATCATCGGGAGGAACTCAAGTCCCACTTTCCTATCAAAGATGAACGGCTACGGGCGGTTCTAGGTGACCGCGACCTGAAGCTTTGCCCGGATTGCAGCAAGCTATTAAATCACGGAATCGCCAAGCTTATGCTGTGTTCCTATGACCCCAAGCCGATGTGCAAGAAATGTGAAACCCATTGTTATGCGCCGGGCTACCGGGAGAAAATTCGGGAGGTTATGCGGTTTTCTGGTTTGTACCTGGTGAAGCATGGCCGGCTGGACTTGATGCTCCATTATCTGTTTTAAGGGCGGAAGAGCAATGAGTGCCACCAAAGAGAGCCTGCTGAAGGCAATGGAAGCCTATTTCAAGGGGGACACCAGAAGAATCGACCATGCCCATAAAGTAACCGGATTTGCCGAGGAGCTGCTGGTAAAGGAAGACGGGGATTATACGGTGGTAATCGGGGCGGCGGTGCTCCATGACATCGGCATCCACCAGGCGGAGAACAAGTACGGCAGTTCATCCGGCAAATATCAGGAGATAGAGGGTCCGCCCATCGCCCGGAAAATCCTGACCGACCTGGGATTTGCGCCGGACCAAATCGAGGCTATCTGCCAGATAATCGCTCACCACCATAGCCCGGGAAAGATAACCACTAAAGAGTTTTGTGTCCTTTTTGATGCCGATTGGCTGGTAAATTTGAAAGACGAGTATGATATTCGCGACCAGGGTAAATTGAAAAGCATTATTGAGAATGTTTTTCTCAGCCGGAGCGGCAAGGCGCTGGCTAGAGAAATCTATCTGAGTAAGAGTCATGATGACGACGCCAAAAACACCTTTATCGCCCAGAAATAAGAAACCATTGAAACAAAACCAGGATGGCATGAGATGGCGGCATACTGCACGCTCTCGTCTCAAGCTTGAACTGGCCGGTATCTCTTTTGCCCGCAAACATGGCTTAACCCCGGAGGACTGGGCAAGACATCTCTGGTCAAAGGGAGCCCTGAAATGGATGGGTAAAACCTTTCCCACCGCCGCAGAATATCTGCTCAAGGAAGCGGAAGCTTTCAGGAGACTTTACCCTGAAGTCATCTTTAAACTCGGTGAATTGAGTGATACGGAAGCTGAACTAACCTTTACTCGCTGGTGTCTGGGCGGCTGGGGGAAAGACCAGTGGGCGATAGCCAGAAGTCTTGGGCTGGGCAAAGGGCATGTCTGTCGCTA
>JACQOM010000037.1 GCA_016202525.1 Chloroflexota bacterium
CTGAGCATACCTTGACGTAGCCCCTTGCCACTGATATTATAATTTCGAAGCCGAGTCTTTGGAGAAAACAGATGAACTTCTTTGAAAATCTGACCAAGGTCAGCCAGCAGAACAAAAGCCTGCTCTGCGTTGGCCTGGACCCGGACGTCAACATGATACCCAACGACCGTCTGGTGGCTTTTAATCATAATATTATCGAAGCTACCTTCGACCTGGCCTGTTCCTATAAACCCAATCTAGCCATCTACGAATCGATGGGGATAGACGGCCTGCTCGCCCTGCAGAAGACCGTACAATTGATACGGGAAGCAAACCCCCTGATGCCTATCATCGGCGATGGCAAGAGAGGCGATATCGGCACCAATTCCCTGGCCTATGCCCGCACATTGTTCGATACCTATGGCTTCGATGCGGTAACAGTCAACCCTTATATGGGCTACGATACCATCAAGCCATTCTTAGACCGCAAAGACAGGGGGGTATTCATCCTATGCCGCACCTCGAATCCGGGGGGAATGGACATTCAGGAGCTGAAGGTAATCAGGGAAGGTGAAAAGAATCCGCGCACGGTCTACGAGGTGGTCGCCGAGCTGACGCTCAAATGGAATGAGAACGGCAACGCCGGGCTGGTTGTGGGCGCCACCTATCCCGAACAGATTCTCCGTGTCAGGCAAATCTGCCCGGACGTGCTCTTCCTCATCCCCGGGGTCGGCTGGCAAGGTGGAGACGTCGAGAAGACCGTCCACAATGCTGTCGATTCCCAGGGCAGAGGATTCATCATCAATGTTTCCCGTCAAATCATGTACGCCGCCAAAACGCCGGCCGGCACGCAGAGCACACCCAGCCAGGCAATCAAGAAAATGAGGCGTGTTGCCCGGGAGCTTAGAAACGAGATTAACAGCTACCTGCCGGTGCCTTTCACAAAATCCGCAGAACCAAAAGATTCCGATAAAGAAACAACACCACCCATCGCCACCACCAGCCGCTAATCTTCCTTTGTCCTTGCGGTTCCACTGTCATTGCGAGCGAAGCGTGGCAATCTCTAAGATTCTACTGTCAGCATTTCCCCTTTTTTAAAAGGGGGGACTAAGAGGGATTTTCAGTGTTCTCCCCCCTTTACCAATCCCCCGATACGGGTTATAATAACCCTGGCTCATCAAAATAATTCAAAACAGAGGTGCCGCTTTGGTCGCTTTATATTTAGCTTCTTCAGAAAACGGTAGCGGGAAAACGGCGGTCGCCGCCGGACTGGGCAAGCGCTGGCTGGACAAGGGTAAGAAAGTAGGCTACTTCAAACCCGTCCTGGCTGGCGATAAGAATGACACTGATGCCGCCTTTATCAAAAAACTCTTCGCCCTGAAAGAATCGGCAGCCACCATCAGCCCCGTTTTCAGCAGTGAGAGCAGTCTAAAAAAGGAAATTAAAGAAGCCTACGCTAAAGTCGCGGCGGGCAAAGATGTCGTCATTATCGAAGGGTCGGGCCAGGCTTCCCGCGCCATAGCTGAAGCGCTGGATGCACGGGTAATTATCGTTGCCGGCTATTCTCAACAGCCATCGAACGATTTTGGCAAGAACCTGCTGGGCGTGGTCTGGAACAAGGTGCCCCGCAACCGCATCGAACAGGTACGAAAACAGACAACCGGCACCGTTCTGGGGGTATTACCGGAAGACCGGACTATGCTGGCGCTGACCGTCGGTGAACTGGCCGAGCACCTTCAGGGAGAGTTCTTGAGCGGCGCCGAAAAGTCAGACCAGTTAGTCGAGAATTTCATGCTGGGAGCACATATCGTCGACCACGGCCCCGACTACTTCGGGCGCAAAGTCAATAAGGCGGTTATCGTCAGAGGCGAACGCCCGGATATGCAGGCCGCCGCACTGGAGACGCCGACCAGTTGCCTCGTTCTCACCGATAACCGCAAGCCGACAGTACATGTCAGTATTCGTGCCGAAGAGAAAAAGGTCCCCATCATTTTAACCAAGAACAACATCAATGCCGTAGCCGCCAGTGTCGAAGGGCTTCCCGGCACAACCAAGTTCAACCAGTCCGCTAAACTGACGAGACTTAGCCAGCTTATGGCAGAGCATTTCGACTTTGCCACGCTAGATAAAACCCTGGGTTTAACCGGTTAAAGCCACCTCAATAAACGCCCGCTTTCAACCCCTCCGTGCCAGCTCTATTTAGTTGGTATCACATAGGCCGCCTTTGTCCGCTGCCTCAGTTCCAGCAAAAACTGGTAGATGTCATCCCCCGAACGCCGCCGCGACTGGTCATATTTCTCGTAATGCACTATCTCCTTAAGCTCCCGCCGGTAGGAAGGCGCCGGTTTATAGTCCGGATAGCCAATCGGGACGATGGTATGGATGGTCAGTTCCTCGGGCACGCCGAGTAGTTCGTGTAGAGCCGCTTGCCGGTGGGACTGCCAGCTCAACCACTGCGAGCCGAGTCCCAGCGCTGCCGCCGCCAGGCAGATATTCTGCGTAGCATTAGCCACGTTCTTAAAATAAATGGCGTTGTTTCCCCCATCGAAAGGCAGGAAATGGGTAACTAACAGCGTCGCCTGAAACGTCCGCGGGTCGCCGCAGACCACAATCAATACCGGCGCATCCTTGAAGCCCGGCGGGCGTCCCGTGGGACCCTCCATCATCGCCGGAAAACGCAGCTCCTTGATGCGGGTCTTTTCTACCGGCCAGGACTGGTCGTTCTGCTGGTAAAGCTCGACGATTTTCTTTCTGGTCTCTTTATCCTTGACCACGATGAATTCCCAGGGCTGACCGTTGCCGCCCGACATCGCCCAGCGCCCCGCCTCGATTATTTTTTCGATAGCGCCCTCAGGGATAGGGTCCGGTTTGAACCGGCGGATGCTTCTTCTTTTCTTGAGCAACTCCAGAAAATCATCTATCTGCATATCTCGCCCTCCTTCTCTAGGCTGAAACAACTCTAGCAAGCGATTTAGGCAATGTCAAACCACCCACCCACTGTCATTGCGAGACCATTCCGACAAAGTCGGAAGGCGACCTGCTCGCCGTCACTCCTGGACTTTGGCAGGCGAGAGCAATCTCGGTGTGGCATAGCATCCCTTATTTCCACAAACGCTTCCTGTGCTATAATAATGGCAAGATATGCTGGGATAAGATAATGTCTATAGAAGAGCAAATTATGAAATACAAAGAAGAGTATCAAGCTGTCCTTCCAATTACAAAACCGGACGTTGAAGATAAGGTAAGTAGTCGTAATAGACACAGGGCTAATGACCTTGATGGCGCAACATGGACAAGAAATTCGATATCAATATGGAGTGACATAAGAAAGAGCAAAGAAGAAACAGAGTTAGGGCATCCAGCAATTTTCCCGATTGCCTTGGTCTCACGTATTATAAATTGTTTCACCAATAAAGAGGATAGAATAGTATTAGACCCGTTTGTAGGCGTAGGCTCAACAGCTATTGCAGCCGAGGGTCTTGGTAAGATAGGTATCGGGCTGGAAATTTCCCCTGAATTTGCCGAGAAAGCGAGGATGAGACCTTGCTCGCACAATATGTTTGATAGTGATGAATTAGGTCAGCGCAGAATCTATAATGCAGATGCCAATGCTCTTTTCTCACATGTTGAGCGTGATTCAGTGGACTTGGTGGTTACCTCTCCACCTTATTGGGACATATTGCTTCAAAAACGAACCGCCGACAATAAGGAAATAAGAAACTACGGTGATGAATCAGCAGATTTAGGTAAGATTAGGGACTATAAAAAGTTTCTGGCAGCTCTATCAGAAATATTTCGTTTGGTATTTGATGCGATGAAGCCAGGAAAATACTGTTGCATCGTGGTGATGGACATACGGAAGAAGGATAAGTTCTATCCGTACCATTCAGATGTGGCCGAATTTATGCAAGGGATTGGCTTCATCTTTGACGATATAATAATTTGGGATAGAAGGCACGAATACAACTTAATGAGACCGCTTGGATATCCTGCAAAGTTCAGAATAAACAAGGCTCATGAATACATATTGATTTTCCAAAAACCAAATAGAGTAGTGAGAGATTGAAGATAATAGATTACCTTGATGGTGATGTTGCGTATCTACTC
>JACQOM010000032.1 GCA_016202525.1 Chloroflexota bacterium
TCTCTATGGTGGTCCGGTGATTGTCATCGACCTGGGTACTGCCACTGTATTCGGTATCGTCTCCAAAGAAGGGGACTACATCGGGGGTATTATCGCCACGGGCATCGCCACTGCGGCTGAGGCGCTGTTCACCCGGACGGCGCAGTTGCCCCGTGTGGACCTGGCTCCGCCCAAACGTGTTATCGGCACCAACACGGTATCTGCCATACAATCGGGGATTATTTACGGCTATGCCTCTCTTGTTGATGGGATGCTGGCCCGTATTCAGAAAGAGCTGGGAGAAAAAGCCCTGGTCGTGGCTACCGGCGGTTATGCCCCACTCATTGCCAAGGAAGCAAAATCTATCGATAAGGTAAACCCCGATTTGACGCTCGTCGGACTGAGGCTTATCTACCTGATGAATAAAGAATAGCCGAAGAAGGTTTGGCATTAAGGTTAGATTTGACAGGGTGTTAAAGAGGGACAGAGTCCCTCTTAAGTAAAATTCTTTCCCCTTCCCCTTGTAAGGGGCTTTGCTCCAAAAGTCCTATTCCCAAGCCATTTTTGGAACAACCGCCTCTTTCGTTCCAAAAGTCTCAAAGGTCGTCTCGATGCCTAACTCAACAGTAGATTGAATCAGGACACAGATATTATGGCACAAAACCTTGCACAGAACCTCGTTGACCTGAGCGATTGGGGTTTTGGCTCTGACCGAGCTACCGAACTTAGCCTTAATCATGCTGAAAGTAGTCTCCACGTTAGACCGCTTATGGTAATGAGCCAAGAACGCTTCCCGATTGAAGTTGTAGTAATGCCACATATGATTCCAGAGACCATCAAATTTATGGTGGTTATCACCCTTACCAGTGGAGTTAGACTTGAACGGGATATAAGCCGTGCCACCTTGAGCTTGGACGGCGAGCAGGTTTCTCCGGTCGGAATATGCTTTGTCAGCCGAAACCTCATTGATACTGAATGTCTTAGCTGTCTGGCTTACCAACGCTGGCAGTTGGGTAGTATCAGCCGATTCGTAGGGTGTAGCTTCCACACTGGTAACAACATGAGTTTTTACCCCGCAAATCAGGTGAGTCTTAACCCATGTCTGCTTAGAGCGTTCCTTGCCGTATTTGTGGTCAAACCAGCGAGAGTAGGTGGTGGTAGAAAAGCCAGAGGAATCAACGGCAAAGTCAGTTTCTACGGCTCGGAGTGGGCTTGCGCTTTGCTCAATGAGGGTTTTCAGGATAGGAGTCAGTTCGGGGTTTTCGAGATAGCGGAATCCGCTTGTGAAAGAGGGAGACTTAGTAACCAGTTCCTTTGTTTCCGCTTCTCTCAGACTGGACATGAAGCGTCTGCCGGACATGGTGGTGTAAGATTTATAGACAGCACCGAATACCACGTCAGCCAGTGGGAGTCTCGGTCTACCGACAGTCTGAGGCGGTTGCTGAATACCATCGCACAGGTCACGGAGCAGAGCGACAAAGCGTTCTTGTTCGTGAGTCTGTGCGTCATTGTAGGCAGGCCATTCCTGAGTGCAGGTCATTTTAACCGATTGAGTCAGCGTAGTAGTGCCGTCTGGTTTAGTCTCACGCTTCACAACAAACTCAACGGCGTGAATATGCTTACAGATGTTGCCTTTCTCAAAATCAGGGCAGGTGCAGAATGGCGTTCCATGGTCAAGGTTGACGATGTAAGTCCCATTGCCAGACTGGGAGGGGACTTTATATCCCAGTTTGTTCTTTTCAATCTTGCTTGTCGCTGCTATTACCAATCCTCTTTCTTCTCTCGCATCCATTTTAATCCACTCCTCAATTCTTTATTGCAATACTATAATAGCACACATTGTAGTCATTTGTCAATACTTATCGGAAAAATATTTTTGTTATTTCCTATTGACAATAGCACACAATGTATGATAGCATCAGTTCAAATGAATGAAATACAAGCTCGAATAGCACGACTCGAAGCTAAAAAATGGTCACTGACAGCTATAGCAGATGAGTTGAAGGCTCACCGGAATACTGTTAATTCATGGAAAGCTGGAATAAGATACCCACGACTGGATAAACCTGTCCTAGATGCCCTTGACCGCCTACTTCAACGAAACCGAATACCCAAGATGAAACGTTATGCCAAAGGAAATCATTAGCAGGGAGCATTAACATGACTTTTTCAAGTAACAAGATGGCTCTCGAAATACCACCTTTAATACGGTCGAATCGCCTTTATTATGGTGATAATCTAACTATAATGAAAAACATTCCAACTTCATCGGTTGACCTCATTTATCTAGACCCTCCATTCAACAGTCAGCGAAACTACAACTTGATTTACAAAAAACTCACAGGTCAACCAGTACCAGAGCAAGAAGAGGCATTTTGTGATGCTTGGGAGATGGACCCGGAAAAAGAAGAAATGGTACGCCGAATGCCTGTTGTCTTTCAAGAATACGGTGTGGATGAATCACTCGTAAAGTTCTGGCAAGCTTGGATTGCTGCTTTACGGAATACTAACCCTCAATTGTTAGCATATTTAATCTATATGTCTTATCGCCTTTTTGAGATGAAACGGATTTTGAATTCTCGTGGTTCTATTTATTTACATTGCGACTCTAATGCCAGCCATTACATGAAAGTGATTATGGATGGGATTTTCGGGCATAATAACTTTCGGAATGAAATCCTTTGGAAACGTACAACCGCCCACAATACTACATCCCGCCGATATGGGGATATTATTGACACTATATTATTCTATAGTAAGAATGATGATTACTATTTCAAACCACCCCGTAAAGAACGTGGAGATGATTACATCGCAAGCTTTTATCGTCATATTGACAAAAAGGGTAGACGTTATAGACTTCACCAAGTCGAGAGGAATGCAGCATTAGGCATTCGACCAAACTTGATTTATGAATATAATAGTTACATACCCGAATATGGTTGGATGATGGAGCGCCCAAAACTTGAGGCTTTGGATGCCAAAGGAAGATTGTATTGGAGTAAAAATGGGCGACCTCAGCGCAAGATATATTTAGATGAAGTCGAACAGCCTAGAGTCGGCAATCTATGGGATGATATACCACCAGTTCATTCTCAATCAGGTGAGCGACTAGGCTATCCCACTCAGAAACCTATAGCGTTGTTGAAACGAATTATCACAGCTTCATGTGATGAGGCAGGTGTGGTTTTTGACCCATTTTGTGGTTGCGGAACAGCTATATACGCTGCGCACTTATTAAACCGGAAATGGATTGGTTGTGATATAGCTATCTTAGCAATTCGTTTGGTACGGGATATTCTCCTAAAACGTTATGGGCTTGAAGAAGACAAAAATTATATAGTGCGTGGAATACCGAGAAGTGTTGAAGCTGCACAGGAACTATTTACACAAGACCCACGACAATTTCAACACTGGGCTGTAGAATTAGCTCAAGGATTTGCGAGTTCTAAATTTTCAGGCGATAGAGGGATTGATGGTCGTATTCACTTTGAGACTAACGAGGGCTTGAAAAACATGGTGCTTTCTGTAAAAGGTGGAGGTAAACCAATGCCTGCTTGGATGCGTGAACTAGCAGGTGTAGTCCAACGTGAAGAGGATACTAAGTTGGGCGGGTTAATACTTTTAGAATCCCCCACCAAAGGTATGCGTAATGAGGAAGCTAGTGGTGGTATCTATACCTATCAAGGGAAAGACTACCATCGTCTGCAAATACGCACGATTCAAGAATTGCTAGACCGCAAATGGTTTGATACCCCTTCGATGGTGAAAACACTTGGCAAGAGTTCTCAGACCATTATGCCTGTTTAGACTTTTGAAACAGCCACCTGACTTTTGGAACAAGTGGCACTTTTGGAGCAAAGCTCTTGTAAGGGGAAGGGGATTAAGGGGATAGGGTCACTAAGCTATCTCTCCGCTAAGGAGGAAATTATGCTCGCTAACAAAACAATAGTGCTGGGTATCACCGGGGGTATCGCGGCTTATAAGGCAGCCGATATGGCCAGCAAATTAACCCAGGCGGGAGCCAGGGTCGAGGTCATTATGACCGAATCAGCCACGAAATTCATTAGCCCTTTGACCTTTCGCAGCCTGACCAATCAGCCGGTAGTGACTACCATGTGGGATATGGCTTCAGAGTTCAGCATCGAGCACGTTGCCCTGGCTGAGGCGGCCGATGTCGTCGTTATTGCCCCGGCGACCGCCAATATCATTGCCAAAATAGCCGCCGGTATTGCCGATGACATGTTGACCACCACTGTGCTGGCGACGGAAGCGCCGGTGATAATCGCTCCGGCGATGAATGTCAATATGTACCAGAACTCTATCACCCGGGAGAACCTGGCCAAGCTCACCGCCCGTGGCTTTACCATTGTCGGCCCGGCCTACGGTCGTTTGGCTTCAGGTAAAGTGGGGCTGGGGCGTCTGGTCGATGTCGAGCAGATAATCGGCACCATCAAACAGGTGCTGGGACGTGATGGCGACCTGGCGGGTAGACATATTGTAGTCACCGCTGGTGGCACTCAGGAGGCAATCGACCCGGTGCGCTATATCAGCAACCGCTCGTCAGGCAAGATGGGCTATGCAGTGGCTGAGGCGGCACGGGACAGGGGAGCCAAGGTCAGTCTAATCTCTGCTCCCACTTCGCTTCCCGAACCGGTAGGCATCGAGGTTACTCATATTGTCAGTGCCGTTGAGATGAAGGCAGCCGTGGTCAAGGCTACGGCCCGGGCTGATGCGCTGATTATGGTAGCGGCGGTGGCCGATTACCAGCCGAAGAGCGCGGCTAAAAGCAAAATAAAGAAAGAGAAAACAGCCGGCATGACACTGGAGCTGGTCAAGACGCCGGATATCCTGGCTGAGGTCAAGGGCGACTTTATCAAGGTCGGCTTTGCCGCCGAGACTGAGGATGTGGTCGAGAATGCCCGGAAGAAGCTTCAGAATAAACA
>JACQOM010000033.1 GCA_016202525.1 Chloroflexota bacterium
ATAACCTGCTTGCAACAGACAATCATGTTCATGATGTGCGTGTTCCTCCTTTTATTTCTGGAGCTTGCCTATCAGGGGTTGAGATGAAAACCCAACGAATAATTTAGCATCAAACGACTCCCACGTCAAGCGGAATGGACCAGGGTTATGTTTGATTACGGAGTGTCATTTTCAGTATAAGTGTATCAGTAAGGAGCGGTCGTCTTCTTGTATCAAAACATAAAAAAGCCCAACCACCAGCAATAAAAGTGCAAACCAAAATCCCACTTTAACACCTGGCTCCAGTGTTGATAATCCGGGTTTTCTGGCATTGTAGTGGACAATGCACGCACCCTTGGGATATTTCGCGATGGCCTTTTGGGCAGAGCTCCAACTGTCATACCAATGTTTGCCGAAATGAAGTCGCGTGGACTCGTAGCGCTTGTCTTCAACTGCGTACTCGTAACGAAGCATAACCGGATAATAGAAGGTTTCACCGTAACCGCTATCGTTTTCTTTTTGTAACGCCTGACTTAGAAGTATTTTCCCCTCAACAGTAGGCCATGAACGCGATTGCATACCCCGGAGTACGAGCAATCCCACCAGAGCCACATTCAACACTGGCGCCCATAATAAATACAAAAAATAGTTTTTTGTTATCTCTGCGAGGGCTGCTGGTAAGATGTATGAAACGGCGATGGTGATGAACCCCAGAATAACAGCAATTGATTTTAGTATTCCGTTGACCAATCTGTTCACAAAGTATATTACCACGTTTTCAGTAGTACTACCCGGTCGATGCCGCTCAAGTCCGGTGACACGGTTATCTCGGCTGAAGGAAACACACCACGCAGGAGGGCGGTTACTGACTGGCTTTGTCCCTGGCCAATTTCAAAGAGCAGAGAGCCGCCAGGATTGAGTTTGCTGCCCGCACAGGTACAGAGCCGGCGTATCTGCTCCAGCCCATCCGGGCCTCCGTTCAGCGCCAGTTCCGGCTCGAAATTAAATGTGGTTAGTTGTGACAGAGCCGATGCGCTGACATAAGGCAGGTTGGCTATTATCAGGTCGACCGGCTCAGGCAATGGTTCGAGCAGGTCACCGGCTAACAGATGGACTCTACCGGTCACACAATGCTTCTGGCAGTTGTTTCGGGCAACAGCCAGGGAAGCGGTTGATATATCGGTAGCGTAGATTTTAACCTGTGGCAGGCTCAGTGCCAGTCTGATGGCAATTGCTCCAGAACCGGTGCCGATATCGGCGATGATAGCTATATTCTGATTTTGCGCCAGTCGGAGGGCTCTTTCTACCAGCAGCTCACTCTCCGGCCGGGGGATAAGGACATCGGGGCTAACAGAGAAATCGAGTCCGTAGAACTCGCGGTGGCCTGTGATGTAGGCGGAGGGTTCCTGTTTGAGTCGGCGCTCGATAAACCTCTGGAATTTCTGGCTCTGTTCCGGAGTGAGTTCGTGCTCAAGCTCCAGGTATAGTTGCACCCGGCTTATGCCCAGAACATGCCTGAGCAGTAACTCGGACTCCAGGGCTGGGTCCTCAATATCATTAGCCGCCAGAGTTTCCCGGGCGCGGTTCAGCGCCTGTTTTAGGGTCAAGCCATTTGCTCCTGTAGCTGTTTTGTCTGTTCGCTGGTGGCCAGAGCATCGATAAGATGGTCGAGGTCCCCTTCCATGATACGAGGCAGGTTGCGCAGGCTCAGACCAATGCGGTGGTCGGTAACGCGGTCCTGGGGGAAATTATAGGTTCGTATCTTTTCAGCACGCTCGCCGGTGCCTACCTGGGAACGGCGTTGTTGCATTACTTGCTCTTCCTGTTTGCGCTGCTCTGCATCGAGGAGGCGGGCGCGGAGTACAGCCATCGCCTTCATCCGGTTTCTCAGTTGTGAGCGTTCATCCTGGCAGACGACGACCATGCCGGTGGGTAGATGGGTGATGCGTACGGCGGTAGCGACCTTATTGACATTCTGACCGCCGGCGCCGCCACTGTGATAGATATCGATTCTCAGGTCGTTGGGATTGATGGCCAGCTCCACTTCCTCAACCTGCGGCAGTACTGCTACCGTCGCCGTCGAGGTATGGATTCTACCGGAAGCTTCGGTAACCGGCACCCGCTGCACCCGGTGCCCTCCCCTTTCATACTTGAACCGGCTGAAAGCGCCTTCACCTTTGACCTCGAAGACGATTTCTTTAAAGCCGCCGCCGCCGCTTTCACTGATGTTGATGATGTCTACCGTCCAGCCTTTCGACTGAGCGTAGCGGCTGTACATGCGGAAAAGGTCGGCGGCAAACAGGGCAGCTTCATCGCCACCGGTGCCGGCACGGATTTCCATGATGATGTCTCTTTTATCATTGGCATCTTTGGGCAAGAGGGCCATTCGCAACTCTTCAAGCTGCCGTTCGAGTTGCGATTCGAGCTTTTCCATCTCCTGCTTGACCATCGCCTTCATTTCTTCGTCCAGCTTGTCATTGAGCATCGCTTTGGTTTCCTCTAGCGACCGGGCGGTGGCTTGATGCTCGCGGTACCTGGTGACCACGCTTTCAAGGCTGGCTCTCTCCTGCGCCAGTTTTTGTAGCTGCTTCGGGTCAGACGCTACCTGCGGCGTAGCGATTTGCTCTTCTAGTTCTTTATAGCGTTTTTCTATCTGTTCCAGTCTGTTCCACATGGTGAAATCTCCAGCACGCTAATTATAACACAGGCACAGAGAGGCGCTCAAAAGGATTATCATGCTAAAAGCTGGTCCTTCCAGAGGAAGGATGGTAAAGAAATCGAGGGGAGGTTAGCCTTCCTTATGTCTCTTCAACAGCCATGAACTGGACTGTACTTTCTCTCCGCCGACATTGTAGATAATCCGGCATCCGATTTCTCGACAAACACTCAATTCGATTTCCGGCATGACTCCTTCTACCCTGTCCCCGCCTTTAGCCAGAATATCGGGCTTGACCAATCTCAAAGCATCTTCGCAAGTGGTATCTTTTCCCGGGTCGATTATCACCTTATCGACATACCGGATGCTTTCGAGTATCTCTTTTCTTTCATCTTGTGACAGATAGAAGGTCTGACCTTTCTTCTTTCTCAATTGCTCATCGCTGTTTAACATCACTACCAGAACATCGCCTAGCTGTCTGGCTTCCTTGAGCAGCCTGATATGCCCTTCATGAAGGGGGTCGAAGCCTCCGCCCGTAGCGACCACAATTTTTGTTAATCTCAAGAAACGCAGGATACCTTTAAGCATAATAGTTCATCCCCACTCGTGTTTGGGCAACATTATATCACTTTAGAGTCGGAAGATTAAAGCTAACCGTGATACCGAATTGGCAAAAGCGATGACATAGGTTAATATGGGTAAGTCTATTCAGACAAGATTGAGATGAGAAAGCGTATTGCTAATCTGACCTCTGATATCTTGAGTCCTTTTCCGGTGAGCACGGCGGTAATTCTGCTGCTTTCCTTCAAATCGACAGCCGGCACTGCTGAGGCCATCAAATGGGCGTTTGTTTCAATGGTGCTGAGCGTGTTGCCCGTTTTCCTGATTGTTCTCTATCTGGTGCGTACCGGCCGGCTCGATGCCATTTTCACCGGCGCCCGCAGGCAAAGGACGCAGATTTACGTGCTGGCTGGTCTGTCGGCGGCGGTAGGCAGTGTTGTCCTCTATTATATTAAAGCGCCACCGATACTGGTAGCTGCTTTTATCGGCGGGCTGGTCATGGCCGTCATCTTCCTGGTTATCAATCTGTGGTGGAAGATAAGCCTGCATACCGCCTTGGTGGCAGCTTCGGTAACGGTGCTCGTTATTCTATATGGCTGGATAGCGGCTGTGACCGTGGCTCTGGTGCCATTGATTGCCTGGGCAAGGATAGAGTTGAAGCATCACTCACTGGCGCAGGCAATCACCGGCGCTTTGCTGGCGGCTTTGATTGCCGCTATTGTGCTCTATCCTTTTCTCCGGGCGTGAGCCTATTCGGCTGGCTATTTTCCCTTCCACACCGGCTTGCGCCCCTCGGCGAACGCCCGTGGCCCTTCTAGGTAGTCCTCGCTGTGGTGGGTCTTGGTTTCCCTCAAAAGGTTGCCGTACTCAAAGGCTTCCCTCTTGGCGAAACGAAGCTCATAGGCTCGGTGCAGGGTCTCTTTAATGGCTTCTACGGCCAGTGGCGCCTGTTCGCAGATAGCCTCGGCAAGTTCAGTAGCCCGGGGCATCAGTTTAGCCATGGGTACAACCTCGGTCATGATACCCAGTTCGTAAGCTCTTTTGGCGTCCATCCGTTCCTTGGTGCCCATGAAAGCCATGCGTAGTACTATGCTCAGAGGGGCACGGTCGGCCAATCCCATCATCTCTCTCAGCGGGACCCAGCCGATGCTAACATGCGGTTCCAGGAAGGTAGCGTGGTCGGCACAGATGGCAAAGTCGCTCTGCCAGACGAAATGCCAACCACCGCCGGCGCAGACGCCATTGATAGCCAGGATGACCGGTTTCCAGAAGTCTTCCGGGATGTCTCCCCACGGGGTGACCGCAATACCTTTGGCGGCGGCTCTCGCATCAGCCCCGGTGCAGAAGTGCCTTTCCCCGGCGCCGGTCAGGATAGCCACCCGGATATTTTTGTCATTCTTGGCATCATTCCAGGCTTCGGTCAGCTCCTCACCCATGTAGATATGGTGAGAGTTACCCGCCTCCGGGCGGTTGAGCG
>JACQOM010000041.1 GCA_016202525.1 Chloroflexota bacterium
GGAGTGGGCAGCGCTCTATCTTACATTATCCTGGCTGTCATCTTTATGGGCATCCAGTATCTTATCGGCCCCGCTTTAGTCGGCTGGACGATGAGGATAAAGTGGGTCTCGGAAAAAGAGGCTGCGGAGTTGCACCAGATGGTGGCGGAACTGGCTGAGAAAGCTGGTTTGCCTAAACCGCGCGTTGGTATCTCGCAGATGTCTATTCCTAATGCTTTTGCTTTCGGGCGGACGCAGCGGGATGGGCGTGTCTGCGTTACTCAGGGTATCATGAAGATATTGAACCGGGATGAGCTTAAGGCTGTCCTCGGGCATGAGATGTCTCATCTTAAGCACCGTGATATGGCTATCATCACCTTAATATCGGTGATACCGATGATAATGTACTGGTTAGCCTATAGCCTGATGTGGGGAGGGTCTTATGGTGGTGGGCGTCGCCAATCAGGTAGCTATGCGGCTTTGCTCGGGTTCGCTGCTTTTCTGCTTTACTTTTTGACCAATCTGCTGGTGCTTTACGGCTCCAGGATACGTGAGTATTATGCCGACCTGGGCAGTGTTCAGTTGGGGAATATGCCGCATCACCTGGCTACTGCCCTGTATAAGCTGGTTTACGGTAATGCCCGTTTCAAGGATAGCCGGGAGCTGAAGCAGGCGGAAAGTATCCGGGCTTTCTTTGTCAATGACCCGGCACGCGCCTGGTATGAAGTCAGGGAGCTTTCCCAGATTGACCGGGATATGAGTGGTACCATCGACTATAATGAACTTGCCGACCTTCGCCAGAAAGAAGTACGGCTGGGTGCCGCTGACAAAATGATGGAGCTGTTCACCACTCACCCAAACATGCTTAAGAGGATTAAACACCTGTCCACTCTCACCGTTTGATGCTATCGATGTGATAGTTCATTGATTATCTTGAATCCAGAGGAGGTATTCCATTGAGGCTATTAGATTGGGGATTTCCAATTCTTCCGCTTAATATCAAACTTCTGTTACTTGCCTCTATCGCCTGGTCAATGGTATGGAAGGGTATCGGGCTGTGGCGCGCCGGCAGAAATACTCATCTTGTCTGGTTCATTATTCTGCTTGTAGTTAATACACTGGGCATATTGGAGTTAATATATATCTTAGCTTTCAGCCGGAAGGCCGGCTCTCAAATCTCTAGCGGCAAGGACAATAAGTAGAGATTACCTGCCAGTATTTGAAAGGATGTTTCAGTATGACCACCATTAATTCCGTTCTGGGGACTCTCGATACTGCCAAACTTGGCTTTACACTGATGCATGAGCATATGATAGTCTCATCAGCCGGCATCTCGCAGAACTATGCTGAGCTTCTCGGCGCCGGGTTTATGGAGCGCATCGTCAAAGGATTGATTAAAGCTAAAAGGGGGGGAATCGATACTATTGTCGACGCTACCACCCTCGACCTGGGCCGGGATGTGAATTTGATGGCTGAGGTTTCCCGCCGCAGCGGTGTCAATATCATCGCTATTACCGGCTGGTGGCTGGATATACCCCGCATGATGGCCGGTGTCTCGGCAGACCAGCTGGCTCAACTGTTCATCCGTGAAATCCGGGAAGGTATCGCAGGCACGGGTATTAAAGCAGCCGTGCTCAAGTCGGCCAGTGATATGTCCGGAGTGACGGCAGGGGATGAGAGTGTGCTGCGGGGAGTTGCCCGCGCTCACCTTGAGACGAAGGCGCCCATTATGCTGCATTCCTACGCGCCGGGCCAGGTAGGCAGGCAGCAACTGGCTATCTTGAAGCAGGAGGGAGTGGACTTGCGAAGGGTCAAGGTGGACCACTCCAATGATACCACCGATACCGAATATCTCACCTGGATTTTAGAGCAGGGGTGCTATCTAGGACTGGACCGTTATCCGGGGAACAATGTCAGCCCGACAGCACGAACTAAAACGATGAAGGCATTAATCGATGCTGGCTATGAAGACCGCCTGCTGCCTTCGCATGACTGGTCGTTCGTGTGGATTGTTGCCGAGGCTTCGCCGATGCCAAAAATGGCAGAAAGAGAAAGACGTAACCCCCACGGCTATCTCTACCTGAAAAAAGAGGTCTTTGTTCAACTGCGCCAGATGGGTGTAAACGAGGCGACCCTGAACCGGCTCTGCGTGGATAATCCGCGCCGATTCTTCGAAGGTTCGTAGCCACTTGATTTCTGATGTATGTCCATGAAGACCAGCGATTTCAGCTATTCCCTTCCTCAGGGGCTTATTGCCCAAGCCCCGGTTGAACCCAGAGACCGGTCGCGGCTGATGGTGCTCGACCGGCATGACGGCTCATTGAAGCATCAACGGTTCTCTGATATAACTGACTTTCTGAGGGATGGGGATGTTCTGGTCTTTAACGACAGCCGGGTTATTCCGGCCCGTCTTAGCGGAAAGGGGGTCGGTAGTGACGGAAAGCTGGAGATTTTACTTTTACGGCGGCTCAGTCCGAATCTCTGGGAGACGCTGGTCAAGCCCGGTAAACGTGTCAGGATTGGGACGCAGATTGAGATAACCGGCAATGCCGCCAATGGCCACCGGGTGACTGCCGAGGCGGTGGGGTTGGGTGAAGGCGGTATCAGGATGATAAGTTTCTCGGACGAGACACTGCTGCCAGACCTGGGTAAAGTCCCGTTACCGCCCTATATTCATCTGCCGCTGGCCGACCCGGAACGTTACCAGACGGTCTATGCTCGGGCAGATGGCAGCGCCGCGGCGCCGACGGCCGGCTTGCACTTCACTCCGGAGCTAATCGATAAGCTAAAAGCTAAAGGAGTCCGCTGTCTCTTTGTTACCCTTCACATCGGGCTGGACACCTTTCAGCCGGTTCGGGAGGATGACCCCGCCGAACACCGCATACACCGGGAATACGGGATAATCACTCCGGCGGTAGCCGTTGAGTTATCTCAAGCCAGGAGAGAGGGACGGCGGATTATCTGTGTTGGCACTACTTCTGTGAGACTAATCGAGGCGGCCACTCAAGCCACCGGTGCGGTTGACATAACGCCATTTGCCGGATGGGTAAACCTGTTTATTCTGCCGGGATACCGTTTCAGGATAGTGGATGCCCTTATCACCAATTTTCACCTGCCGCACACCACGCTGCTGATGCTGGTATCTGCCTTTGCCGGCAGGGATTTCATCCTTCGCGCCTATGAGGAAGCCATCACTCAGCAGTACCGTTTCTACAGCTTTGGCGACGCAATGTTGATTCTATGAGCTTTTAACCGTTATAGTAAGAGCTGGAGGTAATGAAGCATTTGAGTAAAGTAACCAAAACATTAGTGCAGTGTGATTTTGACGGCACTATCACTGAAGAGGATGTCAGTTTCATGCTGCTGGACACCTTTGCCGATGGTAACTGGAGAGACAGGCTGAAAGAATACGAAGCCGGGAGGATATCCGTCGGGCGTTTCAATACGGAAGCTTTCAGTATGGTTAAAGCCGACCGCAAAAGTCTGCTGGAGGCTGTCAGGGATAGAATAAAGATACGCCCGGGCTTTATGGAGATGGTGGCTTATTGCCGCCGGCAGGGCTTTCGCTTTGTCATTGTCAGTAACGGTCTGGATTTTTATATCGAAGAAGCATTGAGCAATGTCGGCGTTGGAGACATCGAGGTATTTGCTGCCAGGACGCGTTTCTACCCTGGCGGTCTCGACGTCCAGTATATCGGACCTGACGGCAGGCAGCTGGATAATGACTTCAAGGGGTCGTTTGTCGATTCCTTTCTCGGGGAAGGCTACCGGATAATCTATATGGGTAATGGTTCTTCAGACCTGTCACCGGCAAAGCGGAGTCACCGCGTCTTTGCTACCGGTACACTGCTGGAGCGCTGCCGGCAGGTAAACCTCGATTGCATATCTTTTACTGATTTTAATGAGGTGATTAGGGCTATCGAGCTCTGGAAATGGAGATAGTGCTGCATATCTGCTGTGGTGTTTGCGCCGGCGGTGTCGTCGAGAGATTGACCTCGGAAGGGCACCGGGTGCGCGGCTTTTTCTATAATCCCAACATTCATCCCCGGGACGAATATGAGAGGCGGTTGGAAGCAGCTTATAAAGTGGCTAAAGAGTTAAACTTTCCTTTAGAAGCCGGTCCATATCTGCCGGAAGAATGGTTCAAAGAGACCGTTTCTCTGGAGCAAGAGCCTGAAGGGGGCCGGAGGTGTGAAGTCTGCTTCAGGCTCAGGATGGAAAAGACCTGTACCTATCTGGCAGATTGTGGGGGAGACACTTTTACCACCACTCTGACGGTAGCCCCACGTAAATCAGCCAGCGTGATTAACCGGGTAGGACAAGAGGTTGGCGGGGACAGGTTTCTGGTCAGGGATTTTAAGAAGCAGGCTGGTTTCCAGCGGACCACTGAACTGGCCAGGCA
>JACQOM010000034.1 GCA_016202525.1 Chloroflexota bacterium
AAATTATTCTTGATAACCATACTGAAGTCCTAATCAATAAATTGCTCTGCGCCTCCTTTCGCTGGCTGGTGGTTGTAGCTATTGAAAAATATCTTTTTTTGTCTCATAATGAAACACGAAGGCAGCGGAGAACTGGCCAGCCAGTCAGTTTATTTCTCAAGCCTTCATCGGGCGACCTCTTACCAGGTCGCCCTTGTTAATTTAACTACCATCAATCAATATTGTAAATCCCAAAAAGGTCACGGTTAGAGGGGACAAAAGTATCAAAGAGGGGCTGATACGCTGGTGCTGCTGGGAATTTCAACTAGCGGCTGTGTGGTCTCGACGGTGCGCTGTGCCGCTGACATGGACTATAAACTAATCGTGCTCTCTGATTGTTGTGCCGGCCGTGATGATGAGGTGCATCGCGTTCTCATGGAAAAGCTATTCCCGCGGCAGGCGACGGTGGTTACTGCACAGCAATTCTTGCAGGTGCTGGCGAAGGGATAGTAATATACCCCGGTTGAGGTAACAAACACTCAAATTGTGACATTAGGCGGTACTGCGCGGTGGCGGATTTTCCTTCGCATCTGTATTGTGGATGAACACCAACCAGCGCTGACAGCCTGGCTGAGCACGCGGCAATCATGGACGAGAGCTTGCTATCGCTCCGTCCAGAGGGAGACCCAGACTTTGCCAATGATGTTCTGATGTGGGACAAACCAGCCGTTGTGCGAGTCGTTGCTGGCATTGCGATTGTCGCCGAGAACGAAGTAGGAGTTTGCCGGTACGGTTACCTTATCGAGACTATAGGCCGGCGGCTCGGGGATGTAAGGCTCATCGAGGGCGACGTCATTGACGTAAACTTGGCTATTCTTGACCTCGACGGTATCGCCGGGCAGGCCGATGACCCGCTTGACCCAGTCCTCTGCCGAGTCAACCATTGGCTGGAAGACAATGACATCGCCCCGCTTGGGGTCGCCGACATAGTATGACACTTTGCTTACCAGAAGTCGCTGTCCTAGTTGCAGGCTAGGCTCCATACTGAGGCCAACGACGACGGCGCTCTGGAGGGTTGCCTGAATAGTCAGGAAGATGAACAGGGCAAGTACGGCAGTGATGAGAATTTCACGGACGGAAACTTTCATATTCCGGCCTCATAGATTGTGGATGAACGCCAACCAGCGTCGCCCACGAGTGGCATGGCGGGGTTCTCTCGGCTGCGCTCGGGATAGGCCGTTCTTCGGCTCAACGCAACTAACCCACGGTTACGAGTGTCGAAGCCTTACCTGACTACGGTCGGCTTACCCGTCCACGTCTGTTGCGGTTGACCATTTTGCTCAATAGTGACGGTGATTTTGAAGTCGTCTACGCTTGTCGAAGTCATTAATTCAGTAACGTGCGCCTTGAAAACGAAGCGGTCCTCGGCGCTATTCCTGAAGTCTATCACCGCTGAGACGTCGTTGATTGCCGAGTCCAGCTCCTTCGGTGTGATGAGCACTGACCCCAGTAAAGCTACGCTTACCGCCGCCATCGCCAAGAAAAACCACCTGGTGAGGTTCTTAGCCATCCCTTGCCTCCTTTCGTGGCTTGAGACAACACCGTTTTCAGATTTCATCGCAGCATCTCCTTAATACTCTACGTTTCGTAAGTGTCCATATTCTGGCACGCCTCCCCCCCGTTTGTCAAAATTGTAATTATCACGCCCTCCATCTCCACCTGGGGTGAGGCATACCGGGGGCTACGTAACAAAATAGTAACTTGTGACATCCTACCGAATGACACATTGTAGCATGTTGTTGGCTAACTATCGGTTCGTTTACCCTATTGTTGATACTTCTCAAGCCGCCTGGCAACCTGCTCCGGGGTTAGCCCGCTGATGGCAATCCTTTTCTTACGGCTGGTCAGGCCCTTCTCGATGGTCAGATGGCTCTTGCTTATACCGAGGATATCGCTGAGGAATTCGAGCAGCTCCTGATTAGCTTTGCCCTCTGTGGGCCGGGCGGCAATTCTCAGGTGTAACACGCCGTCCTCCATGCCAAGCATCTGGTTATGGGCGGCGTCGGGCTTGAGCTGCACCAGCAGGGTTGCTGAATCCGGCTTCACTTTGCTGTTCCCTTAGAGCGGTATTTCTTGTTGTTCTCTCCGAAGCGGAAAAGGCGTTGGGCATTTTGCGTTGTGTTCCGGGCAACTATTTCCGGCGATTCGCCTCTAATCTGTGCCAGTGTTTCTACGGTGATAATGGTATAAGACGGTTCGTTGCGCTGGCCGCGGTGGCTCGGCGGCGGCAGGAAAGGGCAATCGGTCTCGACCAGCAGCCTGTCTGTCGGGATTTCCCGGATAAAATGGTGCCGGCTTTGTGAGGTGGGGTAACCGATATAAGCGCCCAGGGACAGGTAGAAGCCCATATCCAGGTACTGGCGGGCAGTATCACTATTGCCATTGAAGCAGTGAATGACCCCCGGGCTTTCTCCCCCGTGGCGCGCTGACACCCAATCATGGAGCAGCTCGAGGATATCCTTTTCCGCCTGCCGGCAGTGGATAATCACGGGCAACTCCAGCTTCACTGCCAGGTCGAGTTGCCACCTCAAGGCTTGTAACTGTTCTTCGCGAGGGGAGCAGTTCCGGTAAAAGTCCAGGCCTATTTCACCGATAGCGACTACTCGGGGATGACTGGCGATTTCCGCCAGCCTGGCGATGTGTGTTTTATCAACTCCGGCAACGTCATGGGGATGAATGCCGGCCGTCGGCAGAATTTCCGGGTATTTTCCCGCCAGCTCGATGGCTTTTTGGCTGGACTCCAGACTGGTGCCGACGGTGATAATCGTTGCTACGCCGGCCTTAAGCGCTCTGGCTATCACCTCCGGGCGGTCTTTGTCAAAGGCGCTCATGTCCAGATGAGCGTGCGTATCCACGATACTCAAACCAGTTGCCGTCATTTGTCTTCTCCGGTTAGACGGTTTCCAACAGGTGGGTAATCAGGATTCTGAGGCCGATAGCAATCAGGACGATGCCGCCGAACGCCTCCGCCCGTTTGCCGACGATTTGGCCGGCTTTCACCCCCGCCAGTGAACCGATTACGGTAATGATAAAAGCAGTTACGCCGATAATCAGGCTGGCTTTGGCGATATTGACACTAAGGAAGGCAAAGCTCAGCCCCACGGCTAAGGCATCGATGCTGGTGGCTATGGAGAGCGTTATCAGGAGCAGGCCCCGGGTAATATCCGCCTTCTGGTTGCGGTCTTGCTCCGATTTAAATGACTCCCAGAGCATCTTGCCGCCGATACCTGCCAGCAAAATAAAGGCGACCCAGTGGTCATAATCGGCAATGAGGTCGACGATGGTTTGTCCCGCCAGCCACCCCAGGGCAGGCATCAGTGCCTGAAATATGCCAAAGGACAAAGAGAGACGGAAAAGTTGAGCCGGTGAAACGGACTTTCGGGTGATGCTCCCGCCGATAGCTACGGCAAAACAATCGGCCGATAAGCCGATGGCGATGAGCAGTATGGAAAGGAAATCGATAGCAGTCCCCTTATCTCAAAGTATTTCTGTGGAATCATAGCATTTCAAGCCTGTTCTCGTCTAGCCCGTGTATTGGTTCATATGTTGATGACACTTTTGCATTCAGTACCTTTGAGTGACCTCACCCCCTCTCTTAAAAACCCTCCCCTTCTCCGTTGGGGAAGGGGATTAAGGGGA
>JACQOM010000038.1 GCA_016202525.1 Chloroflexota bacterium
GATATAGGGCGTATGGGATGGCAATAACCCATTTCCCCAAAACAATGATTCCAGGAGGCCGTTATGTAATATTATGTAGCATTAATTATCCGAGCGTAGTTTATCAGAATTAGTCCCATCCAATAGGATGTTCGTATAGCATATTTAGCATAAACCTAAAGCTAAACTAATCCACCGAGGTGATAATAATGAATCTGGAACTGGTTCACATCGGGTTTAACAATATAGTTATCATGAACAGGGTCATTGCCATCGGTTCTCCGAACTCGGCACCGACCAAACGCACTATCCAGGAGGCACGCAACAAAGGACTGCTAGTCGATATGACCAATGGCCGTAAAACTAAGGCTGTCATCGTCACCGATAGCGGGCATACCATTCTGGCTGCTCTTACTCCGGAAACTATTGCCGGCAGGCTGCAGGCGGGCCAAAATGACGGCTTCTCAGAACGAGGAGGCTCACTACTGAAGATAGCTCAAGATGATGAAGAAAACGACTGACACAAGCCTGCTAGCGCCTTTAATGCCAGGACCGTTATTCATAGTACTCTCCGGTTCTTCAGGTGCAGGTAAGGATGCCGTCCTGGCTAAATTGAAGGAATCAGGATATCCGCTAAATTTTATCATCACTACCACCACACGGCCCCAACGACCCAACGAGAAAAACGGGGTCGACTATTATTTCGTCTCCGCAGAAAGCTTCCAGCAAATGATTAAGAATGTAGAGCTATTAGAGTGGGCAAATGTCTATGGAAACTGGTACGGAGTACCGAGGGAACCAATCAGAAAAGCACTGGCCGAGGGTCGGGACATAATAGTCAAGGTTGACATCCAGGGAGCGGCCACTATCAAGAAGATCATGCCTGAAGCCATATTTATCTTTCTCATGCCGCCATCAAAAGATGAACTGCTCACCCGACTCAACCAACGCCATACCGAGTCCCCCTCTGAGTTAGCCTTACGTCTGAAGGCGGCTGAACAAGAAATAAAACAACTGCCCTTATTCGACTATTTTGTGACCAACCGGTGGGATGAAATCGAGCAGGCGGTAGAGACAATCAAAGCCATTATTACTGCCGAGAAATGCCGGGTAACCCCCAGAAAAATCGCATTATGATTATGCCAGCTTAAGCAACCAGGCAAATAAATAACCGAGTCCAGCACAAATCGGGAAAGTTAGTATCCAGGCAGTCACAATATTACCAGCCACGCCCCAGCGTACCGCTGAAAGCCTCCGGGTAGCTCCCACGCCCATAATCGCCGTGCTGATGGTATGAGTAGTGCTCAGCGGTATTCCCAGAAAAGAAGCTAGAGTTATCGCCAAGCCGGCTGAGCTTTCAGCCGCGAAGCCATGTACCGGTTCCAACTTGGTCAAGCCAAAACCCATCGTCCTGATTACGCGCCAACCACCGATGGCAGTACCCGTACCCATAACCGTACCACAGAGCAGTATCACCCATATGGGAATATGGAATTGGGGCAGGACACCCCCCAATACCAGTGCCAGGGTGAAGACGCCCATGAACTTTTGTCCATCGTTACTACCATGGCTGAAAGCCATAAAGGCCGCCGACAGGATTTGTGCCTTGCCAAAGATAGCCCGCACTACACTTGGCGCCGTGCGGCGCAGTATCCAGTAAAGAACCACCATGATAAGCCATGCCAACACGAAACCAAGTATGGTTGAGAAACCAAGCCCGATAAACACCTTCTTCCAGCCTTCCCATAATAGTGCCTGAGGGCCAACCGATGCTAGAGCCGCCCCAGCCAGCCCGGCGACCAGACCATGGGAAATGCTAATAGGCAATCCCCGAAATGTTGCCACCGCACCCCAAACTGCAATACCAAGCACTCCGGCAGCAACCACAGGCAGTTCTATGGCTTCAGGACGGACAATTCCTTTACCGATAGTCGAAGCAACGGCAGTCCCCGTTAATAATGCCCCCATTATATTTAGAAAAGAAGCCATTAAAAGGGCTTGTCGGGGATGAAGAACTCGGGTGGAAACAACGGTAGCTATGGCATTAGGAGCATCATTCCAACCATTGACGAACTCGGCGACCAGTACCAAAAGCAAAACAAGCAGTAGAAAGGGATTGACATCAGGCATGCTTGAGAGCTACTCCTTCCAGGACATTAGCTACATCCTCACACCGGTCAGTAGCGCTCTCCATATGCTCATAAATTTCACGCCACTTGATAATCTTAGGAATATCCGTAGTATCATCGAATAGTTCAGCTATGGCGGAGCGGAATACCCTGTCAGCCATATTCTCCAACCGGTTAATCTCAACACACCGTTCCAGGATTTGCTTTAGCTGAGCACGGCGCCGCAACTGAGGCATTGCCGCCTCTATCTCAGATGCCGACCGGACGATAATGTCAGTTAGCTCCTTGGCTCTCTGGTTAGGCCGGCCTACCTTATATAAAAACATAGCATCAGCGGCAGCATGAATAAAATCGGTCACATCGTCCAGCGAATGGGCAAGAAGAACGATGTCTTCCCGGTCAAGGGGAGTAATAAACGTACGGTTCAGCCGCTCCATAATCTGATGAGTAATCGAGTCCCCTTCGTGTTCTAGCTCGGTTATCTCGCCTACGCTTGCCTCAACACTCTCCCAATTATCGACTAACTCTTTTAATCTTTGAGCGGCCTTTACCATATTGCGGGCACTCCCCTCAAAAAGCTCGAAAAACTTCTCTTCCCGTGGAATAAAAAACAGCTTAGGCACCGCTAATCCTCCTTCATCACCAAAGACACGCTAAAAACATCGGGGACCGGAAATTTGAGAATATCAGAGGGGACTTAACCCCAGTCAGTTTAGATGAGACAATAACAATTGTCAAGCTTAATTGGCTCATGGTTAATACCTTCTTGGTTCACTTCTCAACCTCAGCCCCTTAATCCCCCTTTCCTTACAATGGAAGGGGCAAGGGGATAGGTCATCCCTTCAGAAACTAGGGCTCTCGACTAACATGCTAGCAGTAACCAAGAATAAATAAAAGGTGGCTCAGGACTAAGTATCGCAGAGGAAATGAAAAGGTCTCTATGCTACTCACCCATAATCTGCATGACAACCTGCCTCGACCGCGGCCTATTATCGAAATCAACCAGAACGATTTGCTGCCAGGTACCCAGCGCTAATTTCTTATCGCTGAAAGGAACGACTAACGAGGCTCCGAGCAGTGAGGCGCGTACATGCGAGTAGCCGTTACCATCACCCCAACGCTGGTTATGCTCATAAGAAATATTCTGGGGAACATTCCTCTCCCACATAGCTTTAAAATCGGATAGTAAACCGGATTCGAACTCAATGGTCGTTACCCCGGCAGTCGAACCGGCAACAAACAATGTAACCGTGCCACTATTTATCTTTGCCCCGGTAACCTCTCGCTCCACCTGAGGAGTAATATCGATAATATCGCAGTGGCCTTTAGTTTGCAGACTAATCTTCCCGGTAATTACCATAATAAATAACACTACCTCCCGTTTAGGCTAATCATATTACAGTAATTATAGAGGAAAGGAAGCGACCTAATAA
>JACQOM010000039.1 GCA_016202525.1 Chloroflexota bacterium
CAGCGCTCCGACCTTATTCTGACCGGCGGTGGTCTGGGCCCGACCGATGACGATGTAACGCGCGAATCGATTGCCGCGTTTCTAGGTGAAAAGATGACAATCGACCCGACACTGGAAAAGGAGTTGCGGGCGCGCTTTACGCGGATGGGTACCGGGATGCCGCAGACTAATTTGAGACAGGCTACCCTCATTCCTTCAGCCAAGCCTATACGTAATTCCATGGGTACTGCGCCCGGCTGGTGGGTGGAGAAAGATGGTCACATTTTGATAGCCATGCCCGGGCCATCTGTAGAGATGCAGGAAATGTGGCGACAGGAAATACAGCCGAAATTGCAACAAAATTCGGGGGCGATTATCCTTTCCCGGACTTTGAAGCTATTCGACCAATCTGAAGCCGCTGTTGGGGAGGTTGTTGCCGAAATGATGGCATCGGCTAATCCTACCCTGGGCATTTACGCTAAGGCTGATGGTATTCACCTGCGTCTGACGGCCAAAGCAGAAGAACGGAAACAGGCGGAAAAAATGCTGGCCGATGGCGAAGCCAGAATTAGAGCCATGCTGGGCAAACACATCTGGGGGACCGATAGCGATACTCCAGAGACAGTCGTCGGTCGCCTGCTGACCAAAAAGAGACAAAGCCTGGCAATTATGGAAGATTGCAGCGGAGGGCAGCTAGCCAGTACCATTGTGAATGCCCCGGAAAGCCAGACCTTTTTCAAAGGGGGGCTGGTTGCCTGCTCCGATGAAGCTAAAATACTCTCGGGGGTCGATGCCCGGCTTATTTCTCAATACGGCCCGGTCAGCCCCGAGGTGGCGAAAGCCATGGCCGAAGCGGTCAGGAAGTTCTTGAAAGCCGATATCGGACTCAGTACTACTGGAGTAAAAGAGAGCGATGGTAGAGCCGCCGGCACGTTATATATCGGCATCGCTAGTGATAAAGGCAGCCAGGCAATCAACCGTGCTCGCAGACGGCATATTAACACGGCCGCTCTTCTGGAACTGAGAAAGTCGCTTATTGCTCCGGGCACAGACAAATGAAATTTGGTAATGCGTTTACTTTAGGCAAGCTCTTCGGCATTGAATTTCGGATACATTTTACCTGGTTCATCATCTTCATTCTGGTAACCAGTTCTCTGGTTTATCCTGATTACTCCCGGTGGCAGAACTGGATTATCGGCATAATCACCAGTCTGCTGTTCTTTGCCTCGGTGGTTGGCCATGAATTAGCCCATAGCCTGGTGGGTAGAGCCCAGGGTATCCCAATCCAGAGCATCACGCTTTTTATCTTCGGCGGCGTAGCTCAAATGACTCAGGAAGCGACACGCCCCGGTGCCGAATTAAAAATGGCGGCAGCCGGCCCCTTAACCAGCCTGGTACTCGGTGGCTTTTTCGGACTATTATGGTTTTTGTTCCCTGGCAAATCTGAGCCGGTAGGTGTCATGATATTATGGCTGGCTGTTATGAATGGAGCACTGGCCGTGTTCAATCTGGTGCCCGGTTTCCCGCTGGATGGCGGGCGTGTTTTCCGTTCCATTCTCTGGTACCTGACCGGAAGTTATCGCCGCGCTACTCTGATTGCTACCCGTGTAGGGCAGAGTGTTGGTTACCTGTTTATTCTGGGCGGCATTTCAATAATATTGCTGCGTTTGTTTGGTTTATCCCTGCTGGATGCTTTATCATGGTTCGACGGAGTATGGTTTATCTTCATCGGTTGGTTCCTGAGCAGCATTGCTTTGTCAAGTTACCGTCAGATTCCCTGGCAGGAACCCCTTCATGACCCTGCTTTACTGGTTAGTCCTACTGACCGGCTAGTTCCTCCCGGCGGACCTGATAGTTAAAATCCTAAGGGTTATACCTACCGCAATTGCCGTTTAACTAAGACACAGAATGAAAGAGGCTCTGATTTACCTGCTGGCAATTACCCTGGGTGAGGTGCTTACCACTACCGTCACGCCGCTATGGGGCGTAGCCATTCACATCACGATACTGGTAGCGCTTGTATTGCACTCAGCGCTGGTTAGCAGCCACCCCCGGCAACAGTTTCTACTATCACTGGCGCAGGTTCCTTTAGTCAGAATAATCAGTTTATCGATGCCTCTGGCAAGTCTCCCCCAGATGTGGTGGTATCCCATTATTTACGCCCCGCTTCTGGTAGCGGCAATAGTAGTGGTACGCTTGCTGGGACTCAGGGCGAAGGACATAGGTCTCACCCTTAGACTGTTCGGGGTTCAGCTAATAGTAGCATTACTCGGATTTGCCATCGGGGTAGCTGAGTATCTCATTCTGAAACCGGAGCCGCTAATCGGTAAACTGGACTGGCGAGCAGTATGGTTGCCGGCACTTATCTTTATGCTCAGTACCGGGGTGGTCGAGGAATTTATCTTTCGCGGAGTGCTACAACGCACTGCGGGGGAATTTTTGGGTCGGTTGGGAATAGTTTACGTCAGCTTTATTTTTGCTATCCTGCACATGGGCTTTCTATCTTGGATTGATGTTGTCTTTGTTTTTGTGGTCGCCCTATTCTTTGCCTGGGTGGTCAAAAAAACAGGGTCACTACTTGGAGTGACCCTGTCTCATGGCATCGCTAATTCGGTATTATACCTGATAGCTCCCTTTCTCTTCTAGAGCAACCCGCCAATTTGTATAGCCACTATAACCGCAAACGCTATAAATAAAGGTACGATACCGACACTGGCAAACCTGGCGATACGTAAAGAAGAGTGGGAACGGCCGGTAGCGGCTAATTCTCTGGTAGCCAGGAAACCAATGAGAGTTACCACCGCCGCTATGCTTACGAGGGCACTAATTCCCAGAGCAGCTATCACCGTGACTGTTGTTACCGTAGTTACTGTTGTAATCATAAGTAAAAAATCCTTTTCAAATCACTCTAGCAGATAAAAATACTCTTGTCAATAGGGAGTTTACTGATTTCCTCCCTTTTCCCGAAAAATCTTACATTCAATACATTCTCCGCCTCACCAGCCAGATAGCCAGACCGATAACGATGACACCGGCAATGATAGCGAAGAGCCACCATTTGATTGGTGTCGGCGGGACTACCGGCGTCTTGACGGTAAAGGTACCTGATAAGCCGTTGACATTCACAGTGTAGGTCCCAGCTGTATTCTTAGTTGTGGTGAAGGTTACCGTCTGTTTCGCACCGCTGGCAACGGTCACATCCTTAGTAGCTTCCACAGCATCATTGACCTTAAGGGTAACCTTATAGCTACCACTGAGGTCGCCGGTATTAGCTACCTGGATGCTGATAGTGACGCTTTCCCCGGTATTAGCCTGAGCCGGAGTGATGGCTAAGCTACTGCTAGTAAAGGCAGCCGGTTTAGTCGGCGCTTTTACGGTAAAGCTGCTGCTTAGATTATCGATAGTAACTGTATAGGTCCCGGCTACATTCTTAGCTATCGTGAAGGTCACTTTCTGGGTGACGCCACCAGTCACTACGATATCTTTGGTAGCTTCAGCAACACCATTGACCTTGAGGGTTACCTTATAGCCGCCGCTAACGTCGCCGGTGTTAGCCACCTGAACGCTGATGGTAACACTCTCCCCGCTGTTAACCTGGGACGGAGATATAGACAGGCCGCTGGTAGTAAAGGCGGCCGGTTTAACAACCGGTGCCGGTGTGGGTGGTGCCAGTGGGGCAAGAACGGCAAACGGGGTATAGTGTCCGACCAATCCGGTAATAGTATGATTTTGTGTATTAACAGTAGCACCTGTAATTATCTCCCACTTGCCAGTCGTCTTATTCCACCAGGCAATGCTCAGGTCCTTTTCACTAACTCCTGTGGCTATCTTAGCCGGGTCATAGGCAAAAGTAAGGGATATCGGAGGGCTAAAGGTGGCTTCATTCGGGCCCAGTTCATAGGCCAAGCCCAGAATGCTGGCATCCGCCGGCGGGGTTGGTGGTGTTGGCATTACAGCCGCACTTATCCGTGACACCGGCGTACCATCTTTATTCTTACCGATAGTACCGTAGTTGATTTGAAGCGTAACTTTAGCATCGGCCGATTGAGCGGTAACACTGGTGGTAAAGACACCGGCATTAGTGACAACATTGGATACGTTAACCACACCCGGTGACTCTATTACTATTCCGGCACCAATCGTTTCTCCACCGTCTCCTGATGGGGTGGAAAGGTTAAAGGAAGCGCTGGTACCGCTGAATTTATTAGCACCATCGCCATAAACCAGCGCTTTGGTATTATAAGCACCTTGTGGCCAGGCTGCTGGTGGCGTCCAGGTAATATTATAAGTAATCGATGTGTTTCCTTGAACACCACCACTGGAATAACCGTATCCAAAAAGGCCGCCTAATGGGTCATGGTATCCCCAACCCGCCGGGTCGCGGTATCCATAGCCCCGGCGTGAGCCGGAGGAACCGAATCCCCAGCCAGTGGCGGTAGTGGCCGTGACTGAGACGTCACCTCCGCCTGTTTGAGCACTGGTATAACTTTTACTGCCGGCATTCAGAGGTAACTCGGCTAAAGTTGCCAGATAGGTAGAGGGGGAAGCAGCATTACGTATCTCTAAATCGATTCTCACTACCGGCAGAATATCCATACTCTGAACATCCACCTTTACCTGGAAGGAAAAGGTCCTACCCAAAGTCCCGGTCGAAGGCAGAGACGGGAAGCTTATATTTAGTGCCCTGACCGGTGACGGCGAAGCAAACCACAATGAGGTAGCCGTGGCAGCAACTAAAAACACAGCTAGTGCTACCCTGGCGAATCCTTTGTAGCTCATTAAACTTTTCATAATACCGACTCCCTCTTTCTTATTCATGGAGCTCTTTTTCTGAATATGACTTGACCTGAGCAACCGCAATGCCTCACGATTCTTCAATATCTGGGCAATGTCAGGAGGTATCTTTCCGGCCAGGGTCATCAACTCGTCAGTATCGGCGTCAAGGACTTCACCCAGTTTCAGTATTACTTTCTCGCTGGGAGGAGGGAGTACTCCGCTCTCTATTTTGCTAAGATAAGTAAAATTGACTCCGACTTTACCAGCCAGCTCTCGCTGACTTAAACCAGCCTGCTGGCGTAGTTCCCTCAGTTTAATACCAAAGCTTCTCGTTTCCAAAGTCCCACCTTATTGCTAGGAATAGCCTTGTCATGAGCATAACGCATGTTGAGTAAAAAGTCAAGTTTCTTGTGGACTGGCTTAAGGAAAAAATAATCTGTTGAGTAAAGAGTCAACTAATTATTCCCTTTTAGATTCACTTGAGCAGGTAGACATTCCTGGCTAGTTCTACCAGGTCGGGGTTGTTGATGCTGTACTCGATATTCCCATCTGCTCCCCCCTCGAAAACTCGGGTATAAATAATGGAAATACCATTTTGTTTCAGGAAGGTAGTATTGCTGCTGCCGCCCTTTAGAAAATCATAAACTTTATTATCTTCATCCAGAGGTGCCATATGTATCCTGGTCTGAACGTGCTTGCCGGTAATAGCCGTAAAGGCAGTAGCTTTCCACGGGTCCAGTATTGCCTTATCGTAACGCTCGCTGATGTTCTCCGTAATCCAGACAAACGTTTGATAATCCTGCTTGTCTATCATGAGGTAGTAAGGAGTCTCCAGGCGTACCGGGATAACTATTGCTAGCGTGAGAGCAACGATACCTAAAGATAAGAATTTCCCTATGTTCTGAGTAATAAAAGGCACTTTCAACCAGGTAGCCAACCAGTCTGGCAATCTGAGATTCTTTACTGCCATCAATCCGGCTCCGGCAACAATACCTGCCATCAGCATCATATACATCAATCCGCGCTCATAAACTATGGGCACTCCGTAATGCAATGAGAAGAAAACGACCAGCATTACTAACAAAGCCAGCAAACCTAAGATTAAGCCATAGTTTTTGCTGCCACCTTTTATCGCCAGGAACAGAGTGCCCAGAAGGCAGAACAGGACAGGAATATAGCCGTAGGTGCTGATGAGCCGGGGTAACTGGACAAACTCCGTAGGCGGCTGAGAAATAAGCAGGCTTCTGGCAGTAGGTAGCAGCAAATTAAAAATCCAAGGGAAGATTATTAAAAAGGGAAGTACCAGCACCAGTATCATGCCCAGGCTATGCTTGAAGTTAGCCTTCAGATTGAGTAGGATATAAGGAGTGAGCACGATAATGGGATTGATTGCTGAAGGGGCATGAATCGCCAGCAAAAACGCGATAAAGATAAATAGCAGCAGGTAAGACCAGACAGTCCTGAAATTGAAGGCTATGAAGAGAATGAGCGGGGTGAACAGTAGGCCCATAGCTACCGGAACCAGGAAACCGGGACCGAGTATGCCATCGGTCGTTGGTATGAGGCAGGTAAGAAAAGCGGCTTCCCAGCCAACCCTTCTCTACTGGCCAGAATATAGACTGACAGAACAGTAATCATGAACATAATACCTGGGAAATATCTGAAGATGTCCATCCACGAGATGCCGCTCAAGCTCTGGAAGACGCCCCAGAACAGGTGGAAGCCAGCTTCAAGGTTAGAACTGAAGGTCACTGTTTCTTGTCCGAAAAAAGGCTCAGTAAAGGCAAGATTGCCCGCTTGCATCATGGCTTTGGCGCGGGCAAGGTGAACCCATTCATCGACGTGCAAAGGATATGGATAGTTCTGGTGTGGAATGAAAGCGATATAAAATGCCAGTCCCAGTATGGGCAGTAGCATCAGATAATCAAATTTAGAGATTCTATGGCTATTATTTGAGGTCATATCTTAGCCTGTGCTGGATACGGAAGAAAGGAATACAGGACGTGGCTTGGTTAACTCCAATCAGAGAATTGCTCAGCTTTACTTTTCCTATCATCGAGCGATTACCTGTCGTTAGGGCGATACTGGGTTTCATATTAGTCTTCTTGTTGCCGGGCCTGACCTGGACCCTGATTTTCTTCCGTCAGATAAATATCATCGAAAGAGTGGCTCTCTCCTTAGGTTTATCGATTGTTGTCGTTACGCTCAGTCTTCTTTTCACCAGCCGACTTTTCGGTATGAGCATTACCGGAGCGAACTCCGTTCTGGTTATCCTGACGGTCACTATTTTACCCGTATTCGTTTATTATCTCAACAAGCTTATCAAACGAAGTAAGACGAAAGCTACATAAACTTTCTCAGAAGTGGAGCTATCGAGTAGCCATGGCATTATATGATGTTGTCGTCATTGGTGGGGGACCGGTCGGAAGTCACCTGGCTTATCGGTTAGCGGGTATGGGATACCGGGTGGTGGTGATAGAGCAAAAGGAAAGCCAGGAAGAACCGGTCTGTTGCACCGGTATTATCAGTCAGGAGTGTGTCGTTTCTTTTGCTATCGATGAGAGTGTAATCTTCCGACGGGTAAACAGTGCCAGAATATTCTCGCCTTCGGGTAAGCTAATCAGCCTGTGGCGGCAACAACCGCAAGCCTGTATTGTCGACCGGGCGGCTTTCAATGCGGCTCTGGCTAACCGTGCAAGGGAAAATGGGGTGGAGTACGTCTTAAATAGCCTGGTTAGCAACATTGACGTCCATAATGACGGTGTCAGGGTTGAGGTAACCCATCAGGGAGAACCGCAATTTGTCGAGGCCAGAACGGCGGTTATTGCTACTGGCTTCGGTTGGAAGCTGACTGAGAAATTGGGCTTGAGAAAACCTGGTGATTTTGTCATGGGGGCTCAGGCTGAGGTAGAAACAGCCGGGCTGGACGAAGTGGAGGTCTACTTGGGTCAGCAGGTAGCTCCGGGGTTTTTTGCCTGGTTGGTGCCAACTTCACCCAAAAAGGCACTGGTCGGCTTGCTCTCCCGTCATCCTCCGGGGCCTTATTTAAGAAAACTAATATCATCATTGCTGGCTCAAAAGAAGATTACTTCAGGTCAAGGTGAGATAAGATACGGGGGGGTTCCGCTAAAACCATTGGTTAAGACCTATCATGACCGGATAGTAGTTGTGGGCACTGCCGCCGGACAGGTAAAACCAATCACCGGCGGTGGTATCTATTATGGTCTGCTGTGTGCTGATATTGCGGCGGGCACTTTAGACCAGGCCTTAAAAACCGATTCTCTGTCCGCCAGAAGTCTGTCCGGCTATGAAAGAGACTGGAAAAATAAACTGGGGCAGGAGATGAAAATAGGTTACCGGGCACGGAAATTTTATGAGCACCTGAACGATACACAGATTGACCGGATATTCGACATAATTAAATCACATGCGATCGATGGGACTATTCTAAAAGATAATGCGTTGTCCTTTGATTGGCATGGTGAGATAGTGCTAAAATTGATTAAAGACCGGATGTTATCCCGTACTAGCAAGGTAGTGAAGCTTCCCTTTTCATCGAAAGAGAAGGGTTGAAAGAAGCTCAGCATTACGGAGGTGTTCTCAGCATGGATAATCAGAACCTGACTCTGAATGAGGCAGCCAGCCAGTTTTTGGCCGGTTTACCTCCTGAGGAGAGGGAAGCCAGCCAGCCAGAGGTATCTAAGTTTGTCCGCTGGTTCGGTGTAAAACGACTCTTGGGCGAGATTACGGCCGCTGAAGTAGAAAACTACGCCGAGAAATTATCAATATCGGATACCGATTATCTAAGAAAACTCGGATTGGTACGAGCCTTTCTGACCTCGGCAAAGAAAAAAGGATGGAGTAAGATTAATCTAGCCGTTCATCTTAAAGGCAGGAAGGTAAAACCAAAGCTGTGGACATCCTCAAAACAGACTTCCTCAAAGAAGAGTGTCATGGTGACACGGGAAGGGCATACTGAACTGGAAGCTGAGTTGACTACACTCCGGAGCAAACGACTTGAAGCTATTGACGAAATACGCCTGGCGGCCGCCGATAAGGACTTCAGGGAGAACGTACCTCTACAGGCGGCCAGAGAGCAGCGTGGGCAGCTAGAAGGGCGGATTATGGAACTGGAAGAAGCCTTGAAATCGGCAGTTATCATCGATGAAAAACAGGTTACCACTCTCAAGATAAATATCGGTGATAATATTATCCTTTATGACTTTGCCTCAAGTGAAGAAGTAAATTATACTCTGGTCAGTACTCGTGAAGCAG
>JACQOM010000040.1 GCA_016202525.1 Chloroflexota bacterium
CTATAAAACGGAAACAAGGTCGAGATACATGATATTCAGCAACTTCGGGTGGCCTTATGAGACCACGGTAGCCATGACCCGGTTGGTCTTCAGCGGCATACTGGAGAAATACCCCAACCTCAAATTCATCACCCATCATTGCGGCGGTATGGTGCCATTTTTTGAACAGAGAATAATCGGCGCCTACGACCACGCTACGAAACTGCGTGGCGCCAAGTATCAGGAAGGTCTCACTAAAGAGCCAATCGAGTATTTTAAGATGTTCTATTATGATACCGCCATTTATGGCAGTACGCCGGGTCTGATGTGTGGTTACGCTCTCTGCGGTGCCGACCATATGTTGTTCGCCACCGATTTCCCCTTCGACAGTGAACTCGGCGAAAGGTACACCCGTCAAACAATTCAATCTATCGAGCAGATGACTATAGGCAAAACCGAGAAGAACGAGATATTCGAAAGTAATATCCGCCGCCTGCTGCGGTTACCTGCCCAGCGAAAATAATATGATTAAACGCGCGGAAAAAGCGATACCTTCACTGGATGAGATTTTCTCCCCTCGCCGGGTCGCCGTTGTCGGGGCGTCACCATCCGGAGGCTGGGCAACCGGGGTCGTTCAGCTCCTCAAAGAGGCTAAATTCCCCGCTATCTACCCAGTCAATCCGAACTATAAAGAGGTGCTTGGGCTGCCCTGCTACCCCAGTGTCAACACTATCCCCGGCCCGGTCGACCATGTCATCGTCAGCATTCGGGCGGAGTCAGTCCTGGCGCTGCTGGACGAGTGTGCCGCCAAGGGTGTAAAGTCGGTCCATTTTTTTACCGCCGGTTTCAGTGAGACGGGCGCCGCGGAACGTGCCGAACTGGAAAAAACCATGCTTGCCAAGGCCAGAGCCGGCGGCTTCCGCATTATCGGCCCCAACTCCCTGGGACTGATGGTGCCCAAGAGCCGCCTGGTCAACAACATCAAAATACCTCTGGAACCCGGCCCGATTTCCGTCCTTTCCCAGAGCGGAGGCTATGTCGAGGACATTCCCCTGTACGGCAGCCCGAGAGGGCTACGCTTCAGCAAGATTGTCAGCTACGGCAATGCCCTAGATATCAATGAGTGCGAACTCATGGAGTATTTTGCCACAGACCCTGAGACCGGGATTATAGCCGCCTATATCGAGGGGGTAAGGGAAGGGAAACGTTTTGTGAAGGCACTCCGTGAAGCGGCCGCCCGGAAACCGGTAGTTATCTGCAAAGGTGGCGCTACTGAAGCCGGCCGCAGAACTACCCGAAGCCATACCGCCAGTCTCACCAGCTCGGCTACCGTATTCAACGCCCTGTGCCGCCAGATGAAGGCAATTCAGGTCGATGATATCGAAGAACTAATCGACATGCTGGTAGCGCTCCACTCGGTCAACCCACGGCCACGTGGCAACGGCGTTGCTATCATCGGCGCCGGCGGCGGCATCAGCGTCCTGGCAGCCGACGAGATGGAAAAAGCCGGGCTTCACGTGCCTCCTCTCTCGCCCGAGGTACAGTCGGAATTAAAAAGGTTCTTGCCTCTTGCCGGCAGTATCTTCAGCAACCCCATAGATGCTGATACCATTAACTCCTCCCAAAATATCTCTGAGACGCTGCGCGTAGTCAGCCGGGTCCCCGATATCGACATGCTTATCTATCACCTGGGATTCCACCCTATCAGCCGCTGGGGCCGCGACCGTTTCTCTTCAGAGGCTTATCTGAAACCAGTCAGTGATGCCATCCGAGAGGTACAACAAACCACAGGGAAACCTGTGCTGGTGGCACTGCGTCCCGCTCTGGAACTGGAGACTATGCCAGAATTTCTCTCCGCCCAGGAAGGGTTCGTCGCCGCCGGACTACCGGTATTTCACTCGATGCGCCAGGCAGCCAGAGCAATGGCCCGCCTTGTCGCTTGGAACCGGCCGGAAACCAAAACGACCTGATACGTCATACTTAGGTATCAGAAAACAGGTAATTCTATTTAGCAAACAACAGACTATTCCCACTATATCCAAATCGATATATCGGTAGTATATTGATAGGCGAAGATATAAAGGTCTGCTACGCAAACACTACCGCTATGGTATTGTTGCAACTTCTCATTACTTGAAGGAGTTCGTATGACGAGAAAAGCTATTCTGATATCGGGTATCATCGCTGGTGTGGCACTGTTGGCAGTGGCTCTGGTTGCCTGCGGTCAGAACCTCCAGCCCCAGGTGGACAAGTTGACAAAGGAGAACAAGATTCTCAAAGAGATAGTCGGGGAGCCACCAGCTTCTCTGAACAAGTTATTTCCGCCCCAGTCTCCCACGCCTGTCTTTCTCCTGGGGATGTTTGATTTAGCCATGCCTTTTGAAGGCATTGGTGTCGACCTCGGGGAAGGAGATATTGCCGGGGCTAAAGCCAACTTCGACGCTTTCAAGAAACAATATATCAAGATGTCCGATATGGTTCCGGAATGGAAGGACAAGTTTCCTATGGCACCAGTGAATACTCTGGAGCAAGCTCTGGCCAGCGGCGACCCGGCTAAGGTCGGGCCCGCCATGGGCGGAGTCGGCAAGGTCTGCGGCGATTGCCATGCCATCAACCTGGTCAAGGTAGAGCAGAAATATCACTGGCCAAGCTTCGATAACGTCAAGCTCACTGACCCGGTGACCAAGGCATCCCAATCATTTGGCGATTACATGATAGGTCTTGACGGGGCATTCGTTGGCGCCGCCATCGACCTCCAGGAGGGACAACTGGACAATGCCCGGAAGAATTACGATGCGTTTAGTGCTCGTTTTCAGACTCTTTCTACGGCCTGTGCCGCATGCCACACTACTGCCAGAGCTTACTTCGTCGACCCCACTTCACAGAGTATGGTAGAGCAGTTAGGTAAAGCACTAAAATCCACACCTCCGGATGGCAAAGCCGTGGGAGACCTGATGCAGGGAATAGGCAATGAAATCTGCATGAAGTGCCATTTTGTTCATCTCCCCGCCCAGACCACCAAGGACCTGTGGGAGGAAGTACTCCCCGACCTGCTGAAATAAGAGAAACAGATACCAGCGACCTGTAATAGACCTCACAGGGGCAGCCCCAACAAGCAGGGGTTGCCCTTGTGTATATCTGACAATGCCAAATCAGCACAACAGAAGGAGCGAGATTGACTAATACAACCAGAAATAAATCCGGCGCAGAAATCAAAAAGCCTAACGCACTCTGGACCATTATTCAAATCGCCAATCCCTACTTTGTCATTCTGGCCATCCTACTTCCGGTTGCCGCCCTGGTGTTTGCCATGAACCGGAGAGATTTGTTGCCGATAAACTACGTTCATATTATGACCGGGGCTCTCTGGACGGGAATCGACCTTTTCATGGGGCTTATCCTAGGCCCAACTCTTGGCGGTGTTAACCCCGCAGAACGCGCCAATGTATTCAAGCGTCTGACACCGAAGATGACCTTCTTCATGCCGGTAATAGCTGCCGTCTAACTGCCGGCATTAACCTCGCCCAGAGGCTCGGCATCTTTTCACTGGCCAATCCCAAGATTATCATATCGTTAATTATCGTGACTATTCTGACGGTTCAGGGGTTTGGAATTCTGCTGCCCAACGAAATTCGGATACTGAAGCAGTTACTTTCCGACACCCCGGATGCAGAGAAAATCTCCAGACTGGGAATGAGAAATGCTAGGCTCGGTGGCATCCAGGGCATACTCCAGATTTCCGTCATCTTTATCATGGCAGTTTTAAGGTTCTAAACAACATACTTTTCAGAGCAATACCAAGCATTACGGTATTACGCGCCTCCCTTCTCTGTTTATCCCCTTCACCCGCAGGCACCAACCATTTATGATAAAATGAGATGGGAGAAAACCATGCGTATCTTCTGGCGAATCGCAGCGCTATTCTGGAAATACTGGCCACGGGCGCTGGTGACCTATTTCTGTCTTTTTGCCGGCGCCGGTCTGGCTGTGGTGATACCCCGGCTCACCGGCCAGGCAATCGACCTGGCGTTAGGCTCGAGCCGGACCAGCGCCATTATCCTCACTGCTCTGGGTATTGCTATCGCCGGTCTGCTACGGAGCATACTCAGCTACTGGCAGAGCTATCTGGCAGAGTTCCTTTCGCAGAGAGTAGCTTACGACCTGCGCAACATCATTTACGACCATCTACAACGGCTCAGCTACGCCTTTCATGACCGCTCACAGACCGGGCAACTGATGTCACGGGCAACCGTCGATGTCGATGGCGTACGCATGTTCGTCGGTTTCGCCCTGCTGCGGGGCGTCTATTTCCTTGTCCTGCTGGTGGCAATTACTGTTCTGCTCCTCTTGCTCAACTGGCAACTGGCATTGCTCAGCTTGAGTGTTCTGCCTTTTATATCGTTTAGGACTATTGCTATTAACCGGAAGCTGCGGACGCTGTGGATGAAAATTCAGCAGGGTGTCGGCGTTCTGGGCACCATCGTCCAGGAAAACCTGGTCGGCGCCAGAGTAGTACGGGCTTTTGCCCGACAGGACTTTGAGAACCAGAAGTTCCTCAATCAGGCTAAAACGATATATGACCAGGAGATAGAAGCCAATAACCTGCTCGCCGCCAACAGCCCGGTGATGAGTTTCGCCCTGCTGCTGGCAATGGGCGGTATCCTATGGTACGGGGGCAGGCAAGTGGTAGCCGGGGCTCTCACCCAGGGTCAACTGGCACAGTTTTTACTTTACCTCGTCATGCTCAACATGCCCGTGCGGATGCTGGGATGGCTGACGATACTTTTCTCAAGAGCAATGTCCTCCGGGCAGCGCGTGTTCGAGATTCTGGATGAGGTTTCACCCGTAACCGAGAAGCCGGACGCTATCGACCTCACTGAAATCAAAGGCATGGTGCGCTTCGAGAATGTCTCCTTTAATTACGGCTCCCACGGTGCAGTCTTAAAAGACATCAATTTTGAGGTTAAACCGGGCCAGATGGTGGCGCTGGTCGGCGCCAGCGGCAGCGGCAAATCGACCATCGCCAATCTCATCCCGCGCTTCTATGATGTCACCGCCGGACGCATTACTATCGACGGCATAGATGTCCGTGATTTATCACTGGCATCTTTGCGCCGGCACGTCGGCATTGTCCACCAGGACACCTTCCTCTTTTCCGCAACCATCCGGGAAAACATCAGCTACGGCCGCCCGGAGGCCACTATGAACGAAATCATACACGCCGCCAAAGCCGCCCAGTTGCATGACTTTATTATCACCCTACCCGATGGCTACGAGACCTGGGTCGGCGAGAGAGGGATAACCCTCTCCGGCGGGCAGAAGCAAAGACTGGCTATCGCCCGCTCGATACTGCTCAACCCCCGTATTATGATAATGGACGATTCTACATCCAGTGTCGATACGGAGACCGAGTATTTTATCCAGCAGGCGTTGACCGAGCTACTGACCGGTCGGACTACTTTCGTTATTGCCCAACGGCTGCGCTCGATACAGATGGCAGACATTATACTGGTGCTCAAGAACGGGCGCATCGTCGGACAGGGCACACACCATGAGTTGCTTGCCAGCAATGAATTCTACCAGCAACTCTTCCGTCTTCAGTTCCAGCATCAGGAAGACTGGACGAAACCGGTGGCAACCGCATCTGTGCCGGAGCCAGCACCCGCTCTATCTACTAACAGCAACAACCATGACTCTCAAAGTACCGAAAGTAGACGGTTGAGAAGCAGCCTGACTGACTCCGATGACATTGTATATGGCAAGCCTTATGATTCACGAATTGTCTCGCGGTTGGTAAAATACTTTACCCAGTATAAAGTGGCCGTTCCCCTGACCTTAGCCGCTACGTTACTCTACACATTCTCCGTAGTCGCTAACCCGTATCTGGTCGGTGTCGCCATAAACAAATATATCGTTGCCGGCAATCTGGCCGGGCTCAACATGATTATCCTGCTTTTTCTGGGCAACGCCCTGCTC
>JACQOM010000065.1 GCA_016202525.1 Chloroflexota bacterium
ATGGGCTCCAAGAACCTTAAAGCAGTAGCTGTTAGAGGCCATGGCATGCCCGCAATAGCCGACCCGGATTATATAAAGGAACTGAGGCAGTGGCTTCTGGCTAATAAGTCGCTGTATGAATCATTTCATGAGTATGGCACTGGCGGCGGAATGGAATCAGGCATGACCAGCGGGAATTTGCCGGTGCGCAATTTCCGTGATGGCAACTTCCCCGAGGTAACCAGGATAAGCGGTGAAACGCTGAAGGACACCATCAGGGTCAGAATGGAATCCTGCTACGCCTGCTCGGTCCGCTGCAAGAAAGTGGTCAAGGTCGAAGAGCCTTACCAGGTAGACCCTGCCTACGGCGGTCCGGAGTATGAGACATTGGCGGCGCTGGGTTCCAACTGCGGCATCAGCGACCTCAAAGCAATCGCCAGGGGAAACCAGCTTTGTAATGCCTATTCCCTGGACACCATTTCAACGGGGGTCACCATTTCTTTTGCCATGGAGTGCTTTGAGAACGGGTTACTCTCCATCGAGGATACCAATGGGATCGAATTGAAATTCGGCAATGCCGAGGCAATGCTTAAAATCATAGAACTGATAGCCCGGCGTGAGGGTATCGGCAACCTGCTGGCCGAGGGTAGTGCCCGGGCCACCAAGAAAATCGGCGGGTCTCAGGACTTTGCCATGCAGGTTAAGGGACTGGAAATACCGATGCACGAGCCGCGTGTCAAAGCAGGGTTAGGTCTGGGCTACGAGGTCAACCCTCACGGTGCCGACCACTGCGCTAATATGCATGACAATATGTATAACACGGCCGCCAGAGTAGACAGCAGGGTAAAGTCTCTGGGAATCGAACCACTGCCGGCCGATGAACTCGGGCCACGCAAGGCAGCCCAGTTCCGCTCCGTCCACCTGTCACGGGTTGCTCTGGACTGCCTGCTGCTCTGCTTCTTTGTGCCTTATGATACCGACCAGATGGTCAAAACGCTATCGGCAGTTACCGGCTGGAAAATCAGCCTGAATGAAGTGCTGCGCGTCGCCGAGAGAACGATGACCTTAGGCAGGCTATTCAACATCCGGGAAGGATTCACAGTGGCAGACGACAAGTTACCCAAACGCTTCTTCCAACCCAAAACGAGCGGCGTCTTAGCTAACAAACACTACAGTGCCGAGGAGCTGGAAAAGACTAGGCACTATTACTACACCCTGATGGGCTGGGACAAAAACACCGGCATACCTCTCCCGGAAAAACTGGAGGAACTGGGTATTCAATAACCAGTAATTCACTCCTGAATTAACGTTTCTCCTGCCTGATGAAGGTCACCAGCACTAGCATTATCAGCATCGCCAACGCTCCGATCAAGAAAGCGATGGAATAACTGCTGGTAGTATCAAAAATGAATCCTCCGATGACGGGACCCAGAAACGCTCCGACCCCATAGCCGAGCTCCAGCACTCCCAGTATGGCGCCGATTTTGCCTAATCCAAAAGTGTCCCCGAGCAGCGCCGCCACAACCGGGCCGACGCCTCCGTAGGCAAAGCCGTAAGCCACAGCAAATAAGTAGAGCATCCACAACTCCCTTGACCAGATGAGCCACACCATGGCGCCACCCTGAAGTACCGAACAGATAATTACCGCCATTTTTCTGCTGATACGGTCGGAAACAAAGCCCATCAGTACCCTACCCGCAACAGACGTACCGCTAATCAGGCTGAGAACGGATGCTGCCTGTCCTGGCGAAAAACCGATATCGGTAACATGAGGCACGATATGCGCCAGTATCATAAAAACGGTTATCCCAAAAAACAACCATATCAAAAAAACCAGCCAGAAACTTCTGGTACGGAAAGCCTGCGCTAAGGAGAGGCTGCCTCTTTGAATGATATTGTTACCAATGGTTAACCCTGCCGCCGTCGACTTAACCGAGCCTAGCCTGACCCCGTCAGGCAGTGCTCCAATTTCCTGCGGGTCTCTCTTCAAGAGTCGAGATAAAGGAATCACCAGCAACCAGACGGCCAAGCCGAGCACGATAAACGCCGTACGCCAGTTAAAACTGGTAATAAGGTAGGTGGCTAACGGCGCTATGGCAATCGTCCCTGCCCCTCCACCGGAACCGGTAATCCCCAGCGCCAGTCCTCGTTTCTTCTCAAACCACCGCAAAATTGTTGACATTTCCACGACGTAAGCGGCGCCGGTGCCCATCGCCAACAGCAGGCTATAGGTTACAAACAACTGCCAGGCAGAGTTAGTCTGGCTGGTCAGCACCAGGCCCAAGCCGGTGAACAGGCCCATCATCAGAATCACCAGTCGCGGTCCGTACCGGTCTAAAGCCCAGCCGCCGAAACCGGCAAACACCGAGCCCAGCATACCATATAGCGAAAATACCGCAGAGGTAACGGTCCGGGACAGGGTAAACTCGCTCTCGATAGATTTAAAGAAGACGCCGAAAGAAAAGCGCATCCCCCAGAAAGCAGCACCACAGAGAAACAAGGCTGCCACCATCACCCAGCCATAGAACAGCCTGTCTCTAAGCCACAAAGACATTAAGAAAACTTATCCTCGCCACCGGTAAAGCTAAATAAGACCTCAGCACACTCAACCGGTCATGTCTCATTCCTGTCACTATAAACCATAATACGCCGCACAGCAATAGCCACTCCTTTGACATGGTTGATGCTAATGGCTATAATCTTGATGCGTTGGGGATTCGTCTAGCGGTAGGACAACGGACTCTGAATCCGTATGGGAAGGTTCGAATCCTTCATCCCCAGCCA
>JACQOM010000054.1 GCA_016202525.1 Chloroflexota bacterium
AACTGGCAGGAACTCGAGCGCAAGTACTTCATGAACACCGTAGTACGTGTTCCCGTAGCTCTGGTGAGGGGTGAAGGGGCACGGGTATGGGATGATAAAGGCCGGGAATACCTGGACTTCGTCGCCGGCTGGGCAGTCGATAATCTGGGACACTGTCATCCGGCAGTAACCGAAGCCTTAACCAAACAGGCCGGCACCCTCCTGCAGACATCGAACCAGTTCTATACCGTTCCTCAGTTCCAGCTCGCCGAACTGCTGATTCAGAATAGCTGCCTGGACAAGGTCTTTTTCTGCAACAGCGGCGCTGAGGCTAACGAAGGGGCAATAAAGCTGGCGCGCCGCTACGGCAAACTCAAGCTCAACGGCGCTTACGAGATTATTACCGCGCTGAATTCTTTCCACGGCCGCACGCTGGCAATGACGGCGGCCACCGGCCAGGCCAAATTCCAGGAGCCTTATACGCCATTGCCGCCCGGCTTTATCAACGTGGAGTTCAATAATATCGCTGCGCTGAAAGCGGCCACGACCACAAAGACCTGTGCCGTGATGCTGGAACCGGTACAGGGGGAAGGCGGGGTCATCCTGCCCGCGGGTGATTATCTGAAGGCAGTGCGCGCCTGGTGCGACCAGAAAGGTATACTGCTTATTCTGGATGAGATTCAGACCGGCATGGGGCGGGTAGGCACGCTTTTTGGCTACGAGCAATACGGCATCGAGCCTGACATTATGGCGCTGGCCAAGGGCATGGCTAACGGGGTGCCAATCGGGGTTGTCCTGGCTAAAGAAGCCGCCTCCGTTTTTGTCCCGGGCGACCATGGCTCTACCTTCGGCGGTAATCCCCTGGCTTGCGCTGCCGGTTACGCCACACTGAAATTTATTATCGACCATGACATTCCCGGCAATGCCAAAAAGGTAGGACAGTATTTCCTTGCCGGGCTGGGGAAACTGAAACAGAAATATAGCTTCGTCACCGCTGTACGGGGAAGCGGTTTGCTGCTGGCAATAGAATTCAACTCCGATATCGGCGGAGAGATGCTGACAGCCTGCCTCGATGGTGGCTTGCTGGTCAACCGCGTCAAGCCGAACGCCCTGCGCTTTATGCCCCCACTCATTATCGGCAACAAAGAAGTCGATGAGGCTCTGGGCATACTGGATAAGGCATTGTCCACCATGCTGGTTAAAGTAAAATAGAGAGGGAATGAAACGGAGATAAGCCTCTTAAACAAGCAACGGGGAGTTTAAGAGGGGCAAAGCCCCTCTTCAGAAATTCTCTTCCCCTTCCCCTTGCTAAGGGGAAGGGGATAAAGGGGATAGGGTTATAGAAATTATGGGGGTTCAGATAATTAATAAAGGGGACACGATATGTCGGATAAATTAGTGCTGGCTTACAGCGGCGGACTGGATACCTCGGTCGCCATCAAATGGCTGAAAGAAAAATATGGCTATGACGTCATCGCCGTCACCATAGATGTCGGCAATGAGAAGGACTTTACCGCTGTTAAAAAGAAGGCACTCGATGTCGGCGCTATCAAAGCGATAGTCATCGACGCTAAAGAAATGTTCGTCAAATACTTCATCTTCCCGGCCCTGCAGGCAGACGCAATATATGAGGGCGTCTATCCCCTGGCGACGGCTCTCTCCCGCCCGCTGATGGCCAAGTTGCTGGTGGATGCCGCCCTGGAGGAAGGCGCTTCGGCAATCGCTCACGGCTGCACCGGCAAGGGTAATGACCAGGTTCGCTTCGAAGTCGGCATCAATGCCCTGGCTCCGGATATGAAAATCGTCGCCCCGGCCCGTGAATGGAAGATGACCCGCGAAGAGACCATCAAATACGCTAAAAAGAATAAAATCCCGATTCCGGTAACCGTCTCCAGCCCCTACTCCATTGATGAATGTCTCTGGGGAAAAGCCATCGAGTGCGGCGCCCTGGAGGACCCCTGGGCCGAACCGCCAGAGGATGCTTACACCTGGACGAAATCGGCCGCCAAGGCTCCGAATAAACCGCAGTATCTCGAAATCGGCTTTGAGAAGGGCATCCCGGTATCCATCGATGGGGAGGAGCATGATGGCGTGACTTTGATTCAGCATCTTAATGAGACCGCCGGTGAGCATGGGATTGGCCGCATCGACCACATCGAAAACCGCCTGGTCGGCATCAAGTCACGTGAAATCTATGAGGCGCCGGCAGCGACAGTGCTGCTTCAGGCTCACCAGGCGCTGGAAGCCATGACCCTCTCCAAAGACCAGCTCCGCTTCAAGCAAAAAGTGGCCGTGGAATATTCTGACCTGATTTATAACGGGCTCTGGTTCAGCCAGTTCAGCCGCGACCTCTCTGCCTACATCCTCAGCTCGCAGCGCTACGTTACAGGCACGGTCAGGGTAAAGCTCTTCAAGGGAAACAGCACGGTCGTCGGGCGCAAAGCGCCCAAATCGCTCTATAATCTCAGCCTGGCTACCTATGATAAGGGCGACCAGTTCGACCAGAGCGCCTCCCCCGGCTTTATTCACATCTGGGGGTTGTCTGTGAAAAACCAGGCACAGGTACAGTTGCTGGGCGATACCGAGGGTCCACTCAGCATCATCGCGCCGAAAGAGCAGGAGCCGAATTAGCGTGAGCCACATCCGGGGTCGTTTCCACAAGGCGGCTGATAAAGCTGCCGTCCGATATACCGCCTCAATCCCCTTCGACTGGCGGCTCTACCCTTATGACATTGCCGGCAGCATTGCCCACGCCCGCATGCTGGCAAAACAGGGCATAATCTCGAATAAAGAGGCGGACGCTATCACCAGAGGGCTGGCGGCCATCAAAGAGGAAATCAAGCAGGGAAAATTCCAGTTCAAGCCGGAACTGGAAGATATTCACATGAATATCGAAGCCAGGCTCATTGACAAGATAGGTGAGGCCGGGAGGAAACTGCACACTGCCCGCTCCCGCAACGACCAGATTGCCCTCGACATACGCCTCTTTACTAAAGAGGCAATCGACAATACCTTGCTCGGTCTGCAGGAATTGCAGCAGGCACTGTTGAAGCTGGCCGAAGCCAATAAGAAAACGGTCATACCCGGCTATACCCACTTACAGCGGGCGCAGCCCGTGCTGCTGGCACACCATCTCCTGGCCTATTTCGAGATGCTTCAGCGTGACCGCGCGCGGTTCAGTGACTGTCTGCAACGGACCGATGTGATGCCATTGGGCAGCGGGGCTATCGCCGGAGTCGCCTATGACATCGACCGGCAGTTCGTGGCTAAGGAACTCGGTTTCAGCCAGACAAGTCAGAATAGCATCGATGCCGTATCGGATAGAGACTTCATCATCGAATATGAGGCGGCTGCCAGCATCGCCATGATGCACCTCTCCCGTCTCGCCGAGGAGACTATCCTGTGGTCTTCCGCCGAATTCGATTTTATCGAGCTTGACGACGCTTACGCCACCGGTAGCAGCATTATGCCCCAGAAAAAAAACCCGGACGTCGCCGAACTGGTGCGCGGCAAGACCGGACGGGTCTACGGCAACCTGATGGCGCTGCTGACCACTATGAAAGCTCTGCCCCTGGCTTACAACCGGGACTTACAGGAAGACAAAGAGGGTTTCTTTGATTGCGTCGATACGCTGCTCTCCAGCCTGGAAGTCTTCAGCGGCATGATTGGCACCCTGCGGGTAAAGCCGGAAAATACCGCGCAGGCAGTCAGGCAGGGTTACATCCTGGCAACCGACCTGGCCGACTACCTGGTCAAGAAAGGAGCGCCCTTCCGCACCGCCTATGATATCGTCGCCCGGCTGGTGAGCTACGCCTCGGAAAAGGGTAAATCATTCGGTGAACTCAAGCTCACCGAGTACAAGAAGTTTTCTCCCCTATTTGGCAATGATGTCCGTTCAGTCACCGTGGAGTCATCGCTCGCCGCCAGAGACAATACCGGCGGGACAGCGCCGAAACGGGTGAATGCTGCGCTGGCGAAGGCGAAGAAGATAGTGAATTTATGAAACCAATCCTGACAACAAGGGAGATTCAAGAAAAGTGGCAAATAAGACAAAACTAGCGAGCAAAAAGAAAGATACTAAAGTAAGGATTAGTTCAGCGAAGACTGCAAAGAC